>JAUMVS010000239.1 GCA_030530045.1 Phoenicibacter congonensis | reverse complement strand
TTATGGAAGCCTCCGTGCACATTGGAAGATCACACCGAAGACAGACAGAAGCAATGATGACAGGACAGTGATGCACGATAGTGTGATCCATTCTTTAGATGAATTGGCAGCATATACAAAAGAGCATGGCAAAGAAGCAAAATGGAGGGAAGAACTCGGATATCAAAGAAAAAGAATCGGAGATTTTGCATGTTATGTTTCTTTGATCTATGGAGTATTTGCAAGGTGAACTACCCACCACCTAAAGGTAGTGGGCTTCTGTCAAATGGTTCACCAGACTAAGCATTCAGAAATGGATACTACGATATTTAGGTCATGATACCCTCGGTTGACGCAACAGACCGTCGCTCTATCGTACATATTTAAGTTAGGTCAGAGTAAGAACAGCCTTGTGATATGTATGCGAAAAAGCCTTTATATCATTGTCGAGTTGAAGTCGGAACAGTTGTATGGTAACAGTACAGCAAAGTACGCATCACCTACCATTTGGTAGAGTATTTATAAGGAGGAACTTATTTATGGTTTATGTGATTTCACAAGATGGTAAACCACTAATGCCATGTAGTGATCCAATAGCAAGATTATTACTTAAGCAAGGCAAAGCAAAAGTTAAGAAGCGTGAGCCATTTACAATTAAATTGACTTACGAAACAACAAATTACACTCAAGGCTTAACTCTTGGTGTAGATACTGGAAGCGGAACTATTGGCACTGCTGTAAGTAAAGACAATGGAGATATTGTCTATATGTCAGAAGTTGTTGTAAGAAACGACATTACTGACAAAATGACACAAAGAGCAAAGTATCGCAGAAATAGACGAAATCGAAAAACTCGTTATAGAAAAGCAAGATGGTTAAATCGTGCAAGTTCTATCAAAAAAGACAGATTTAGTCCTACAATGCAGAGCAAACTTCACAGCCATGTAAGGGAAATAGAATACATTCAGTCTATTCTTCCCGTTACAGAAATGGTATTTGAAACAGGTCAGTTTGATATGCAGCTTATGAAAAATCCAAGTCTTGCCAACTCAAAAGTGAGACCATGGGGATACCAAAAAGGTGCTAATTATGGATTTGAAAATACCAAAGCAATGGTGCTTAATAGAGATAACTATACTTGTCAATGTTGTAAAGGCAAGCATAAGGATAGCAAATTAGAAGTCCATCATATTGTATTTCGCAGTCAAGGTGGCTCTGATGAAGAAAGTAATTTACTTACTTTATGTCATACTTGCCATAAAGACTTGCATAGTGGAAAGATTAACCCCAAATTGAGTGGTAAAGTTAAGGGTAACCTTAAATATGCTACACAGATGAATTCTATCCGTAAGCAGCTTTTCAGATTCTATCCAAATGCTATTGAAACTTTTGGATATGTAACAAAAGCGAATCGTTTGCATTTAGGTGTAGACAAAGAACATTATTATGATGCCTGTACTATCGCAACACAAGGAAATGCTTTTAATGTAAAGAGTAATCTTTACAAAAAGAAATGTGTTTCTGATGGTGATTTTCAAAAGACTAAAGGTATTCGTTCTGAACAACCTATTGTTACAGATAAGATTTGTGGTTTTAGAAAGTTTGATAAGGTTCGGTATTTTGGAAATGATTACTTTATCAAAGGAAGAATGTCTACGGGATATGCAATTCTTATGGATATTGATGGCAATAAGATTGACTTTAGCACAATGCCAAGAGGCTACAAAACACCAAAATTAAGTAATTGCAAACGCATTACAGCAAGGTCAACTGTAATGACGCAAGTAAAAGTAGTCTAACGCCATTCATCCCACGGTCTAAAGACCATGGATTTTCTGGCTGAATTTATATAAATTAGCAGGCATATTGTGAATCTGCTATACTAAAGAAAGTAAATATAAGGAGAATTCTTATGAAGTATGTCACAAAAATAATACTGATCATGACATGCCTGATCATTATGTTACCATTTGGCGGATGCGGCCGGAAGAAGCAGGTAACAGCTCAGAAAGCAGGAGTATTAAAGCCAGAAGCACCGGGGAAGGAAGTTTTGGATCATGGGGAGGCTGTGGTTGATATATCGAATGTGGCTCAAGGCTATGTAGCACTGCGATATAAGGGAAGTGCAAAGAAGATCAGTGTTGAAGTGATCGGAAAGAATAATAAAGTATATAAATATTTTATTGAACGTACAAAAGAGCCGACATATTTTCCATTGACCAGTGGAAATGGTACATATCAGATCTCTGTATATGAAAATGTGCAGGACGATGAATACAGTGTTTTGATGATGGATAGTTTTGAGGTGAAATTAAAAAATAAATTT
>JAUMVS010000025.1 GCA_030530045.1 Phoenicibacter congonensis | reverse complement strand
TGCATTGCTTCAAGCTCCTCGCGTGGCATGCACTCAATCTCGGGGTCGTAATACTTTTGGTCGTTTGGTATTTGCTTTTTTGCCATCGATTTTCGCCTTTCTTGTACTCGGGGACAAAAACGCCACTGATTATACATTTCATGGCGATGCTAAAATGAAAATATGACCAGCACGAAACAAACAATTCACCAACCGGTGTACCTTTTTGTGGGCGACGACGAGCAGAAGAAAGAAGAGATGCTCACGCGTCTTAAAAAGAGCTGCGAAAAATATGGCGAAATGACAATCAACACCGATGTGTTTGAGGGTGAGGCTCACACGCCAGAACGTGCGGTGAGTGCTTGTTTGACGCTTCCTTTTGCAAGCGAAAAACGCCTGGTCATCATTAAGAATCTTGAAAAATATGAAACTCCCGAGCTAAACGTTTTGGCCGATTATGTCGCGGAACCAAGCGACATGTCGATTCTCGTCATGCTTGCAACTTCGCTTGCGAAAAACACGCGCCTTTATAAAAACACTGCTAAAGCAGGCGACGGCGGAAAAACAATCGTTGAGTGCTCATCGCCAAAAGCGTGGGAGTTTGTTAACTTTGCAACGTCGGTTGCGGCTTCAAAAGGTGCAAAAATCACGAACCCTGCAGCGGAGAAGTTAGTGGCGCTAACTGGCAAAAACACAGTTGCAATCAGCAAAGAGCTTGAAAAAATCCTGGCTTCTCACACAACTTCAAGCCCAATTAGTGAGGCAGAAGTTGAGTCGCTCGTGTCCCTTTCTGCAAAAGTTACGCCTTGGGTAGTGGTCGATGCGTTCTCGGCTCGAAACATTATTAAAGTAATGGAACTATTGCCGCGGGTCGAAGGAATGGATGCAATCGGCCTTTTGACTGTTACGGTGAACAGAATTCGCGAACTCATTTGCGCAAAAGAAATTGCTGCTGCACACGGGGCAGGAGCTACGAACGAACTCATGCAAGAGCTTGGAATTAACCAGTCGTGGCGCGTTAAGAATCACTTTCAATGGGCTCGCCAATTTTCAATGGAAGAGCTTCGCGAGGCAATCAAATCTTCTGTTCAGGCAGAAAAAGACATGAAAAGCGGAAGCAACCAAATGGCTGTGCTCACGCTTTGGCTTGCCCGCACTTTAAGTCAGTAATTTACTCTGTAATTTTGTCGGTGGAAGTGTAGTCTAGCGAATTTCCATCGGTCGTGAAAATAATGTCACCAAGCTCATCGGTTCTGAGAACTGTCGTGTTAACCTTCTTTAAATGTTTGAGCGTTTCTTCATGAGGGTGACCATAATCGTTGTCTTTTCCGCATGAAATTACCGCATACTCTGGGCTAACTTGCTTCAGGAATTTAACGCTTGATGCTGTTCTTGAGCCGTGATGCGAAACTTTTAGCACGTCAGCTTTCACGTTAGTTCCAGCTTTGAGCATTGAGTTTTCTGATTCATGCTCCATGTCGCCAGTGAACAAGAACGATTTGTTGCCATAATCAATTCTCAAAACGATTGAGTTGTTATTGTCGCTCTCAAACGTGTCGGTCGGACCAAGAATGGTTACTGTTGCGTCGCCGAGCTTGAAAGTGTCGCCGACTTTTGGAACCTCGATTTCAAGACCTTGCTCTTCAACTTGCTTTTTTATGTTTTTCCAGGTTGTTGTGTCCGATTCTGTGGTTGAGCACATGAAATGATCAACTTTGACCAGGTTGAGAGCACCTGCAAGACCGCCAGAATGGTCGGAGTCAGGGTGGCTTGCAACCATGTATTCAATCTCAGTTACACCCAGGCGATTGAGAACGGTGTGCACAACAGAAGATGCGCTTGGCTTTCCGCCGTCAATCATCATCCAATGGTTATCAAATGAAATGAGTGCGCAGTCGCCTTGCCCGACATCAACGAAGCGTACCTTCAGCTCGCCTGTGCTTGAAAAATTTGCAGCCTGTGCTTTGCTGCTTGAGTCGGTGAAGTTGACGTTTACCTTAGTGCAACCGCTCACGAACAGCGCAGAAATCGCGAGCAAGAAAGCCGCAAGCACAGCAACTATTTTTGTAATGCATGATTTTTTGGAAGTGTTAATCATGGCAAACTCTTTTCAAAAGTTAGGGGATGATGGACGAAATCTCATTTCTTAAATCATATAAAAAAGCGGCCGGAAAACCCGACCGCCCATTTGAATTTTTTATATACAACGTATATTATTCGCTTGCCAATTTTCCTTTTTAAGAAAACGTCAGCGCTCGCTGCATTTTTAAAGTTGAAAAAGCAGAAACTATTCTGCAGCTTCTTCGCTTGCGCCTTCTGCTGCCTCAGCCTCAGCAGCTGCTTTTGCAGCCTCTTCCTCAGCCTTGCGAGCTTCCTCTTCTTCTTTAGCCTTGCGTTTTGCAGCAGCAGCCTCGAGCTTCTGTTGCTCAGCACGACGCTTGTCTTTTTCTGCCTGAGCCTTCTTCATTTCCTCTTTGCGAGCAGCTTTAGCAGCAGCTTTCTTGTTTCCAGTTGCCTCAGGAGCCTTGCCCTTCTTTGGCTCGTATGCCTTGCGGTCAGCGTCAGTTACAACAGTGTTAGCAAGCTTCATGATGCCGCTCTTGCGGTTTGCAGCCTGGTTCTTTTTGATAACACCCTTTGAAACTGCCTTGTCGAGAAGACGGCATGCGTTTGCAGCAGCTGCGAATGCCTCTGCGCCGTTGCCAGCCTCTACAGCCTCGCGAACGCGGCGAGTAGCAGTCTTGAGCTCGCTTTTGTATGCGCGGTTACGCAGGCGAGATTTCTCGTTTGTGATGATTCTTTTCTTTTGAGACTTGATGTTTGCCATTTAAGTCTGTTCCTTTCATAAAAAACTCATTATTCAAAGTGACTTGATTTATGCAAATGGGCTTTTTTAGGAACGTGAACACGGAGCGACCAAAGAATGACTAATTCTTCGTTTATCGGCGCAGGATTTTTGCCGAAAGTCGCCAGTGTCGATTACCTTTTGCAGCCCGTCTGCGGTGTGTGCGCAAGTCGCACTAATCGCCATCACTGGGAAAACTATTGTATCATAATCGAATGTTTTAAAAGGAAAATGAGGAAATTGACAATAGACCAATCACACATCAGGAATTTTTCAATCATTGCGCACATCGACCACGGCAAGTCAACGCTTTCTGACCGCATTCTCGAACAAACCGGAACGGTTGCCGAGCGCGACATGGAAGCTCAGCTTCTCGACCAAATGGACATCGAGCGCGAGCGTGGCATTACGATTAAAAGCCAGGCAGTGCGCGTGAATTACATGGCGGAAGACGGCGAGGAATACCAGTTAAACCTGATTGACACGCCAGGTCACGTTGACTTTACCTATGAAGTTTCAAGGTCGCTAGCGGCGTGCGAAGGTGCGGTTCTTGTTGTTGATGCTACTCAGGGTGTCGAGGCTCAAACTGTTGCAAACGCGATGCTTGCAATGAATGCGAACCTCGAAATCATTCCCGTTATTAATAAGATTGACTTGCCTTCAGCAGAACCTGAGCGCGTTCGCGAGGAAATTGAGGAGTCACTCGCAATTCCTGCTGATGATGCAGTGCTTGCTTCTGGCAAAACTGGCGCTGGCATTACCGACCTGCTTGAATCGGTTGTCTATAACGTTCCTGCGCCAACTGGTAGACCTGATGCCCCGCTACGTGGCCTTATTTTTGATAGTTACTTCGATGCCTACCGTGGCGTTGTCGCTCTCGTGAAAGTTGAAGACGGCAAGCTAAATAAAGGTGACAAAATCAAAATGCTCGCAACCAAGACGACTGCTGTCGTTGAAGAAGTGGGCGCACGTCACCCAGTTGAGGAGCCGCTTCCATCAATTAACGCTGGCGAGGTTGGCTACGTCGTCACTGGCCTAAAAGATGTAAACCAAGTTAAAGTTGGTGACACAATCACACTCGTCTCGAACAAAGACGTTGAGCCGCTTCCTGGTTATCGTGAAGCAAAACCAATGGTCTACACTGGTCTTTTCCCAATTGATAGCGACCAATATGAGCCTCTGAAAGAAGCTCTCGAGAAGGTCGCGCTAAACGACCCTGCCCTTGTGTGGGAAGCAGAAACTTCTCGCGCTTTAGGCTTTGGTTTCCGCGTTGGTTTCCTTGGTCTTCTTCACATGGAGGTTATTAAAGAGAGGCTCGAGCGCGAATTTTCGCTTGACTTGCTCGCGACTGCACCGAGTGTGGAATATCACGTCTATCGTCGAGGGGTTACGGAAGGCCCTGGCTCTGAGCTGGAGCCAATCATAGTAACCAGCCCGCAAGACATGCCTGACGCAGGCGAAATTGAGCGAATTGAAGAGCCCTACCTCAAGGCAAAAATTCTCATTCCGCCTGATTACGTTGGTGCGGTAATGGATCTTGCAGTTGACAGGCGCGGCACTTTTAAGACCATGAATTACCTGTCATCAACGACAGTTGAGATGCTTTGGGACATTCCGCTTTCGGAACTCATCATGGACTTTTTCGACAAGCTAAAAAGCTACACAAAGGGCTACGCTTCGCTCGATTACGACTACGATGGCTACAGAAAATCCGACATGGTAAAGCTCGACATTTTGCTTGCGGGCGACCCAATTGACGCGCTTTCGTTCATTGTTCATAAAGATAAAGCCTATGACCGCGGCAAAGTGCTCTGCGAAAAGCTGAAAGAAATCATTCCGCGCCAGCTCTTCGAGGTGCCAATCCAAGCTGCAATTGGCGGTCGCGTTCTTGCACGTCAAACTGTAAAAGCTCGCCGCAAGGACGTTCTTGCTAAGTGTTACGGCGGCGACATTTCGCGTAAACGCAAACTTTTGGAGAAGCAAAAGCAGGGCAAAAAGCGAATGAAAGCAATCGGCAACGTGGAAGTTCCACAAGAAGCGTTCATGGCAATCCTTAAAGTCGATTAGGCAATAAAGGTTTTTTCTGCTTCTTTTTAATAGGGCTAGTCTGTTGTAATAACTTTCAAGGTGACCTTGCGGTTTTGGGTTTTCTAATGAACAAAAAAGTCAGGTTTTCCAGAAGTATTGACGCAACGTCGAAATAGGTTTTACAAGACTAGTTTTTCCTGTTAGTATTCTGGCTGTTTTTAAATTTATGGAACGCAATGACAAAATAACGCTTGAGGTTTTGCGCGACTCTTTTGAGGCCGCGATTCCTGTCATGCTCGGCTACGTCGCAATTGGCTTGCCGTGCGGAATTCTTTCGGCCTCAATCGGAATGAATTGGCTGCAAGTCTTCATTTTGAGCTGGCTATTTTATTCTGGTGCTGGTCAATTCATGATTCCTAACATGTTTTTGGCTGGAGCCGACTTGCTCTCAGTTTTTGCGAGCGTGTCATTTGTGAACACACGCCAAATGCTCTACTCGGCAGCTCTTGCTCCATTTTGTTCAAAATCTCGCAAGTCACGCCTGTTTTGGTACATGGCAACTGTGACCGATGAAACTTTTGGCATCTCAATTTCAAAGTTCAAAGAGGGCAACTGGACCGTAGAGCGCGCAATTTTCCTAAACGAGTTCTCGCACGCAAGCTGGACTGTCTCTTGTGTAGTCGGCGTCTTGCTGGGGCCAATCTTTAACATTCCGCTTGTTATCGCATCGTTTGCAATGACTTCGCTTTTCATTTGCCTCGTTGTTGGTTCTGTAAAAACGAAGCCTTCTCTTTTGGCTGCATGCACTGCTGCTGTTGCAGTTGTGGTTTTTAAAAACCTTGGACTTTCAGGCCCTGCAATTTTCCTTGGCGCAATCGTGGGCGTAATTTGTGGTTACGCATTTGCCCAGCTAAAAGGCGATAAAAACGAACTAGCCGCAGAAGGGGAGGCAGAATAATGAGTTGGACCACGTTTGCAATCCTTTTCGGTTCTGTCTTTGTAACGATGCTTGCATGTCGCGTTTTGCCTGCATTTGTTCTCAAAGGAAAGCAAATGTCGGATCGCACAAAGCTTTGCTTGAACTTGATTGCACCTGCAGCTTTTGGCGCGCTTGTTGCTAACGACGTTTTCTCAGTCGGCATGTTCGATGTTGGGATTTGGCCAGGTTGCCTGCCAATTCTTGCAGCAATTTTCGTGTTCTACGTCGCAAAGAAAACAAACTCGATGATCATTTGCTGCCTTGCGGGCATCGGAATTTACGCCGTTCTCTACGCAATTTCCACAGGTGGCTTCGTCTTTTAATCTTCAGTCAGCATGTCGACGGCGATCCCGAGGTTCTCGCAAACATCCGATGCAATGACTCCGCGACGCCCAAATTTTGTGGCTGCAATTTGGCCTGCGACGCCGTGAACTTCAACAGCTGCGGCGCAAACGTTTGCAGTTGCTGTCACGTCAAATGGGCGAGTTTGTGCAATGAGACCCGCAATCGTGCCAGCCAAAACATCGCCTGTGCCAGCAGTTGCAAGAGTTTCAGTTCCAGGAATTGGTTCGAGCACTTGCTCAGCAGTGATGACAAGCGTTCTTTCTCCCTTAGCCACAACCACCAAGTTCGTGGCTTCGATGTCATTAAGCTTGCGCTGCACCCTCGAGACAATCTCAACATCTTCAAGCTCGTTATAGTCGTCATTCGTGATGTCGCGCAGCCATTTTTTGAGCTCACCATGATGAGGTGTGATGACAAGCGGCTTGCATCTTTTATATAAAGGCTTTGCGCCCTGCTCTTTTTCAAGCTCGGTTAACTCGACAATCATGTCGGCATCCACAACTAGCGGAATGTCAGCTTGCAGCAATTTTTTCAGAAGTTTTGCCTGCGTTTTTCCGTTTCCCGTTCCTGGGCCATAGAGTGCGCAGTGCTGCTTTGAAAGGTCGATGTGAGAACAAGCGCATTTTCCGATGAAGCCATCTTCTGTTGAAGGAAGTGCAAAGGTGACAATTTCTGGAAGAGAAATTTGGAACTGCTTGTGAATTGCGTCAGGGACGAACGCTGTGACATATCCCGCACCTGCTCGCGCAGCGCTCTTTGCTGCCAGCATTGCAGCGCCTGGGAATTTGTCGCTTCCGCCGATTACCGCCACGCGTCCGCGCGAATATTTATGTACGTGTGAATCGTGTTTTGGAAGCCATTCTGAAAATTTGTAGTCTTGCATAGTCCCTCCTTCGTTGCTGTAAACGATACCACGCAAAATGCCCGTGTGTTATGATTTCTTTCATTGAATAACGGTAGAAAGGTTTCGTTAATGGATAAGGCAAAGCGCGATTTAAAAAGCGCATCATATGTAATTATTGGTTGTGCAATTCTTGATTTAATTGGCGCGATTACCTCGGTTGCTGTTCCTGGTGGCGCCTACACCTACGAGCAACTTGTGAACGTCACAGGCATGGCTCCACATCTCGCAACTGCCGGCGTAAACGTCACAATTGGCGTTGCGGTCGTGTGTTTTCTGCTTGAAATTTTTGCAGGTCTCAAAGGCGTCATCGTCGCAAACGGCGGCAAACGCAGCCGCTTGGCCGACGTCATTGTGGGGCTGGCAATCATTCTCACGGCGCTCCAAATTGTCGCTTCTGCCTACGCAATTTACATGGGCACTACCGACTTTATGCACTCACGTTTAATCGTCCAAATTTGCGTGATTATCATCTTTATTTACTATATAGTGCTCACTAACCAAGTTATTTCTCTCAGAAAGACGAAGCTCTAAATCCTTCGTCAAAAGTTTAGTCTCTCTGTGAGTTTTTAGTCTTATTACAGGAGGAACTATGAGAAAGCCAATCATCGCAGGCAACTGGAAAATGAATAACACAGTTGCCGAAGCTGTTGTTTTGACACAGGAAATCTCGAACATTTACGAGAAGGATTATTCCGATTTCGTGGACGTAATCATTTGTCCACCGGCTGTTGATTTGAAGTCGGTCAAAGGCGTGCTTGAGTTCGACAGGCAGAAGATTGCCGTTGGTGCGCAGAACTGCTACCACGAGCCAAAGGGTGCTTTTACTGGTGAGATTTCAGTGAAAATGATTTCTGATGCAGGCTGTGATTACTGCATCGTTGGCCACAGCGAGCGCCGCGACATCTTCGGCGAAACGAACGCCATGATTAACGACAAAGTTCACGCGCTTGTTGAATATGAAGGCAAGAAAATGACGCCAATTCTTTGCTGTGGCGAGTCGCTTGCAGTGCGTGAAGCTGGCGACTACATTGAGTTTGTGACTAAGCAAATCGAGGCTGCGCTGGCAGGCGTTGATATCTTCGACTCTTCGAAGCTAGTTGTTGCCTATGAGCCAATTTGGGCTATCGGCACTGGTCGCACTGCAACTCCTGAGCAAGCAGAAGAAGTTTGCGCAGCGATTCGCGAATGTCTTGCAAAGATTCTCGGTCAAACAATGGCAGAAGAAATTCGCATTCTTTACGGCGGCTCAATGAACGAAGGCAACGTCAAAGACCTTCTGGCTCAACCAAACATCGACGGCGGCCTCATCGGCGGCGCATCTCTTAAAGCCGATTCGTTCGTTTATCTAGTGAAAGTCGCAGCGGAATGCAGCAAATAAATAAAGAGGAGCTGAATCTCCCAGCTTGCCTCATCATTATGGACGGCTTTGGCCTTCGTGACGAGCAGGCAGGCAATGCAATTGCGCTTGCAAACACTCCAAACCTTGACCGCCTTTTCGCAGAATGCCCGCACACAAAGCTCGCTGCGAGCGGCGAGCCTGTTGGTTTGCCTGACGGACAAATTGGAAACAGCGAGGTGGGGCACCTAAACATCGGTGCTGGTCGCCTTGTTCCGCAAGAGCTAACTCGCATCAATCACGCTTGCGCCGATGGCACAATTGCGCAAAACGAAATTCTCTTGAAAGCTTTCAACGACTGCATCGAGAAAGGCACACGCCTGCACCTGCTCGGGATTTTGAGTGATGGTGGCGTGCATTCTTCAATTGAGCACCTCTTTGCGCTCATCGATGCTGCAGTTGCGGCTGGGGTCAAAACTATTCGCGTTCATGCATTTCTTGATGGCCGCGACGTTCCTCCAACTTCTGGCGCTGAATTCGTAGCTCAAACTGTTGAAAAGTTTGAAGCTGTTAAAGCATCAAATCCTGACGTGAGCATCAAGTTTGGCTCCATCAGCGGTCGCTTTTACGCAATGGATCGCGACAATCGTTGGGAGCGCGTTCAGCAAGCCTACAAATCAATCGTTCTTGGCGAAAACATTCAGCGCGAAGTTTCGCCAGTTGATTATGTTAAGAATTCCTACGAAGAAGGCGTCACCGACGAGTTTGTTGTACCTGCAGCTTTCTGTTCGAAAGGCATTCGTGAGGGCGACTCTTGCGTTTTCTTTAACTTCCGCCCCGACCGCGCCCGTGAAATCACGCGTGCAATTGCGCTTGATGACTTCGACGGTTTCGACCGTGACAAAGTTGCCGACCTCAATTACGTCTGCTTGACGCAATATGACGAAACTTTCCCTTTACCAATCGCGTTTCCAAAAACTTTCCCAGAAAACGTTTTGGCTGATGTCGTGAGCGATGCGGGTTTGAAGCAAATTCACATTGCCGAGACCGAGAAATATGCGCACGTCACGTTCTTCTTTAACGGCGGCGTTGAGGAAGAAAAGGAAGGCGAGCAGCGAATTTTGATTCCAAGCCCGAAGGTTGCGACCTACGACCTGAAGCCTGAGATGAGTGAGCCAGAAGTCACAGATGCCCTGGTAGAAACCATCAATGTCGACCAGGCCGATTTTTACATCGTGAATTTTGCAAACTGCGACATGGTTGGCCACACTGGTGTGCTCGAAGCTGCAATTAAAGCTGTCGAGGCCGTTGATGATGGCGTCGGTCGCGTGGTTGAAGCCATTAAAAACAAGGGCGGTTTTGCTCTCGTTACAGCTGATCACGGCAACGCCGACCAAATGATTGCCGATGACGGACAGCCTCACACTGCCCACACAACGCGACTCGTTCCGTTTGTTCTGTGTGATTACACGGGCAAGAACCGCAAGTTTGCCGATGAGGCACACGTTGGTGCGCTTTGCGACATTGCTCCAACAATGCTTGGACTTTCGGGTCTTGAAATTCCGTCAGAAATGGCTGGCAAAAACCTCGTCGCATAATTGATTTGAGTGCTATAATAACTAATTCGTGAGCCCGAAACGGTTCATGCAATTAGATTTGCGAAATTATTAAAGGATAGAAATGTCACCATTTGCAATTATTTTGTTAGTGTTGTTGTTCATCTCGGGAACAGGTCTCGTGGTGTTCATTCTCATGCACAGCGGCAAAGGCACTGGCATTTCCGATGCTATTGCTCGCATCACTATCATTTGTGCAATCGTGTTCATCGTCACCCTCATTTTGATGATGATTTTCTTCCCAACAGGCTACATTGCATCAAGCAATTAATCTCGCCTGATTTTTGAAAATTCTTTGATAGAATAGTTTTCGCACTTTTACATATGGTTGATTTTGTCGGAGTGGTGGAACGGCAGACACGCTAGCTTGAGGTGCTAGTGCCCACATATCGGGTGTGCGGGTTCAAATCCCGCCTCCGACACCATTATCAAGCATGTTTCTTTCGCGCCCCGGCGCATCTGAAATTCGGGCGGTTAGCTCAGGGGGAGAGCACTACCTTGACACGGTAGGGGTCGTAAGTTCAAATCTTATACCGCCCACCATCTTTCCCAAGCTTCACAATCACTTCTAATTAGCTTCGCTAACTTGTCGAATTATTCACTTCGTAAAAATCTCAACGCATTCTTTGCATTTGTAAACTGCGAAGCGTCAGCAATCCTTTTTTTTGTTAGGAAGGCGTGGGGAGTGTGTTGGAAATGAACATATTTTGTAAAGTTTTCAGCTTTAAGACAGTTTTAGGCGGAAATTGTTCATTATGCCTTTAAATCGTGCTAAATTTGAATGTAGAGTAAATTTGTAAACCATCTAGACCGCTAATTTTTTGCAATAATTTCCGTGCCACATAAAAGAAATTCACAAACTGGATTTAATGATTTTAATGATGGAGCGCGTGCGCAACGCGCCAGGGAGATTTATCGCCAACGGCTCCGCAGACGCAGAAGAAATCGCATCATAGCAGCCGTTGCTGTCGTTCTTATTCTTGCCGTCGGTGGCGGAACGGTCTTTGCAGTAACCAATTTGCTTCCCGCTCAACAGAACTCGAATGAACAGCAAGACCAAGGTAATAATTCAGAAAGCCAACAGCTCGAGGCTGCCTCTGAGCCTGAGTATTCAAAACCGCAGGTCAATGGCGACCGCGCTAAAGACTTAGCTTTGGATCCTTCAAAGAATTCTGGTTGGCGCCTTGAGACCGATGGCGAGAAAAAGATTTATCTCACCTTTGATGACGGCCCAAGTGAAAACACCGAGAAGATTTTAAAGATTCTCGACCAATACGACGCAAAGGCAACATTCTTTGTTACGGGTCATTCGCCTGATAAATTTGGATTGATTAAGCAGGAATATGACGCAGGGCATTCAGTTGGCATGCATTCCTATTCTCATAACTACGCTGAAATTTACACTTCCGTTGATGCCTATAAAGCTGACCTCGACAAAATCGCAAATGTCATTCAGGACCAAATCGGCTTCAAGCCTTTCTTGTTCCGTTTCCCTGGCGGCTCTTCGAATTCAGTTTCGGCAAACTACAGTGCAGGAATCATGACCACGCTCACGACCCAGCTTGTGAACGAAGGCTATCAATATTACGACTGGAACATTTCATCGGGAGACGCTGGAAGTGACAGCATGCCTGCCGACACCATCATCGATAACAGTTGCCAAGAAGGCTGGACGAACATTATGCTGCTCATGCATGACACCGACGCTAAGAACTCAACGGTTGAAGCTCTTCCTAAAGTCATCGAATACTACAAAGAACGTGGCTACGAATTCTGCGCCATCGACCGCGACAGCTACGCCGTCCATCACGGCGTGTCTAATTAATAAAAACTCTCAGTTTTAAAAATTGAATAAAAAGGATTGGCGGAGCGCCTCTTCGGTCGCCCCGCCTCAGGAGTAAAGGTAATTTATTGGGAGGATCAATTCCCAGCACCTATTATACTCAGAAAAGATAATAAATTCAAAAAATATTTTTCTTTCTTTTTCGCACGTGTGAAATTGTTCAGGTTATTGCGCGTCTAAGACTAGCTTTTGCGAGCGTAGCGCCACTTTTGTATTAGATGCACAACGGGGACGATGAGTTATTTCAGGGTTCTCGTCGCGGTGCTAGTTTTGCGAATAAATGAGCGAACAAAATCCTAGCGACCTTGAGGGTCGTGGATTTTGTGAGTCGAAATTTAGACGCGGAAATAGCCCGCGAGGGGAAGCCTGAGGGGACGATGAGTCGACTGCGATTGGCGGCTGCCGCGCATTCGCTTGGCTCCGGATGAGAGCTACGCTCTCATAAGTCGCCTACGCGAACACACGACCAGCCGCTTTCTTGATACCTGCTAAAAGGGGACGATGAGTTGTTTGCAGCGAGTTGTGTGCAACTGTCATTTATTCTTTAATCCCGCTTAACGTTTTGCTGACTTTTAAAAGTTCTGTGGTCTAGAATGATTTTATGTGCATAAATCTGCGTTTATCTGCAGCAGAATTTCTGTTAAAAGTTGTCAATGGTTCTGTCATTTCTGTGTGTGCCGAATCAAATGATTGCCCGCGGTTGAGCCAAAAATTAGCCTTACACTCGAGCAATTCAGTAATTTATTATTGGCGGCTACAGAAAAATGTATTGCATAATTTTCTGTGTTTAAAAGTTTGGCAAGACAGATAAGCCCCATGCGAAAGGGGCGAGCGGTGATGCCGTTTGAGGGAATGCGGGTGAAATTCCTGCGCTGTACCAGCAACCGTAAACGCTGTTCCCCAAGTTCGAGCCTCGGGAGGAGACTCGTTAAACACTGCAGGCGTGCAGTTTGGGTAAAAAGGCAAAGTCGGAATGCTCTTCTGTCGAAATAAGCCCTGGAAAGGATGTGCTATGTTCGAGAGTAAAATCTCAAAATCTAAAGACGTGCCTTTATGGCACAAAATTCTATGCGCGTTTGTGTCGCTGTGCCTCGTTGTTTCACTGAATCCGCATTTGGCTCTCGCGCTCGATGGTGTGAGCGATGAAGCTAATGCTGGCGGAAGTGCAGCAGAGGTAACTCAAAACGACCAAAGCGCTACAGAAAGCTCTAACAATGAGCCCACTGAAGCTGGAACTCCACAAGCAAGTGAAAGCGAAGCTAGCCAAGAGACTGCAGGCAACGTTGATGATTCTTCTGAAGCAGTTCAGCTTTCTGGCGATTCAGTTAACGAAGCTAACAGCTCCAACCCTTCTGTCTCATTACAGGATGATGCGGTAACGATTAAAACTTCAATTCCTGTAAAGCCTGGCGAGACAACCTCAACTCAGTATTACGCCGTCGGCGACAAAATTTCAACCTACACGACAGACTCTTCAAAGAATGAAATCACTGCTGACAAGCTGACCTACCAGTGGAAGTCATGCGCTACAAAGAGTGGCACCTACACAGATATTGAGGGTGCAACAAATCAGATTCTTGACATCGATGCATCACTGCAAGGCAAATATCTTCGCTGCCTGGTTTCTGTTAAGGGTGGCACAAGCACCTACACAGCATCTGTTCGTCAGCCAATTGCTGCTGAGGGCTCTTTTGCAATCAGCTCGGTTACTCTTGATAAAAGTGGAGAACTCGCAATTGGCGACACTATCACAGCGACTGCAACTGCTGCTTCGGGCGACGTTTCTGCTGACAGTCACGTAACTTGGTCTTGGTATTACGGCTCATACAGTTCAGCAGCTAACACGAAAATCGAAGGCCAGACGGGCCGCACTCTCACCATCACGAGCGACATGGGCCTCAACGGCAAATACATCAAAGCGACTGCAAATGGCGGTCTTGGGGACACAAGCTCATCAATCATTGGTCCTGTCAACGTCCCTGGCGCAGTCGAACTTTATAAGATTGAGGTTGCCGGCAGCGCAAAGGTTGGAAGCAAGCTCACTGCCACTGCCTACAAAGAGAATTCCTACACAAAGATTTCCAGCGGCGACTCTGTGACCTATCAATGGCAGAAGTCGGACACGAAGTCGACTAGCGACTCTGCTTTTAGCGACATCGCTGGCGCCAACGCAACGACACTTGACGTCACCGACGATCTCGTTGGCAAATACATTCGCGTTAAGGCGACAAGCAACAACTCAGTTGTCAGCACAAAAATGAAGTCGTATTACAGCGAAACAAGTGTTGACCCTGTCGGTCCTGTAACGATTGCCG
>JAUMVS010000238.1 GCA_030530045.1 Phoenicibacter congonensis | reverse complement strand
AACGAGCAGTATCACGGCAACGAGCAGTATCAAAATTGATCTTTTCATATTGCGCTCCTTTCTTCAATCAGCAGATAAAGCAACTACTGCATTTTCCGATATTCCTCGATACGCGCAAGGAGAGCGAGTTTTCGTTCGTCTGATTCCTCAATATACCTCGCGTTGAGCCACTTATTGACGGCAGTTTCTATCGCCTCGAGCGAGATATGCTTTTCTTTGTAAAGCGACGCGGGATTCTTTATTATCCATTCCAAAGTGTATAATTCCCAGTCGTCGGCGATTACCGCAAACGGCTGCGCAAACGCTTCGGCGATACGCTTTTTGTCGCCTGAATAGATAATATCGATTTCCTCATCTGTATAGCAATAGTTGTCGTCATATGTTTCTTTTTCACTTCTTCCCCTGGCGTCTGAATAAGGATTATTGATAATATATTTTTCGACAGCAGTCTTGTTAAGGCGAATGAATTCATCCTTTGTGATGCCAAGAGCGGCTATTTCGCTAAAAATACCGCCGTTCGTTATATCCTCTGTTGTTTTCAAAACCGTCTTAAGCCATGTGTCAATATCCATGCCGGCTTTTTCTTCAAAATAATCAACAAAAACATAGTTCAACCCTACGCATTTGTCGATATATTGAAAAATAAGATCGTGGTCTCCTCCGCCGTGAGCTTCCGACGGGTCGGACGGCTCGGGATCGGTCTGTGGTCTGTCCGAGGCGGGCACGGGCGGGTAAAACACTCCGGAGTTGGTGGAATGGCTGCCGTCTTCGATCCCGACGCTTCCGCTGTCGGAGGAAACGATGACGCCGGAGTGTTCGTCACCGCTGCCGTTCGGATCCGCGACGCCGCCGTTGCGCCACGCGCCGGTAACGTTCAGCGCGACGAGCGCGCCCGCGACGACCAGCACGAACACCGCGGCTGCCGCCGCCCATTTCATCCACGGCTTCGGCGCGAAGACTGAAGTTTTTGCTTTTTCCCGTTCCGATTCCGGCGGATAGACGGCGGCTTCTATAAGATCGGCGTCTATCATGCCCATCGCTTTGTTTACGTTATATATACTCATTGTAACCTTCCTTTTTCAAATGCGCGGCGAGGCGCTCGCGCGAACGCTTGAGCATCGTTTTTACCCTGCGCCTGCCGAGACCGTATCCGGCGCATATCGCGTCTATGGTATCGTAATACCAATATCTGCGGATAAAGACGTTACGCTCGGTCTCGCCCTCGGAGCGCAGGAATTCCGATATATGCTCCGCGAGCTCGAGCCTGGCGATCGAGCTTTCCGGATCGCATCCGGGAACGACGTTCGCAAGCTCTTCCAGCGAAGCGAGCGAGCCGGGACGGCGCTTTTGCGCGTTATTGAAGCGCAGGCGGTCGATCGCGGCTTCGCGCGTGAGCTTGCCGAGATACGCCTTCAGATTTTCCGGCCGCTGCGGCGGGATGGACTCCCACGCCGCGAGCAGCGCGTCGTTGAGGCACTCCTCGGCGTCGCCTTCGTCGCCGAGCAGGTTGCGGGCGATATACAGGCAGTAGCTCCCGTATTTCGTCTCCGCTTCCGCGGGCGCGGATCCGTTCCTGTCGTGAAACAAGCCGACTATTTCGGAATCGTTCACGCTGCTCCTCCCTTCTGTGTTGAAAGGCCCTTTCACTTATATACCCGAAAAACCGGGCGCGGAAAGTTACGTTTTGAAATATTTATTTTATTATAGCACACTCATAAACGCGATACAAACACATAATAGCGCATATGAAAAGCCCCTTTCCTAAGAAAAGGGCTTTTCATAGTATTATAAAGTAATGCTGCTATTCGATATCCGTCTTGTTCATAACGGAAAGCGGATCGAGCGTTACGCCGTCCTTTCTGACCTCGAGGTGAAGATGCGGCTCGTCGCCGATCTCGAGCCGCGCCTGCTGACCGACGCCGCCGATCTGATCGCCGATGCCGACGGTATCGCCTTCCCTTA
This sequence comes from Phoenicibacter congonensis, assembly GCA_030530045.1. Taxonomy (GTDB): domain Bacteria; phylum Actinomycetota; class Coriobacteriia; order Coriobacteriales; family Eggerthellaceae; genus Phoenicibacter; species Phoenicibacter congonensis_A. The sequence goes on along the minus strand of JAUMVS010000238.1, from coordinate 349 downwards.
CCGACACTCCCTCCTGCACGTTGCAATAGGAGGCGACGTAGCTGCCGTGGGCGATCTCGACGACCCAGCCGAGCATCTCGTCCTCGCGGACGGCGGTCACCTTGCCCGCCGCCATGGCGCGCACCGCCGTGCCGACCGGCGCAGCGATGTCAACGCCGCTGTGGGTGCGCCAATCCTGCATCGTCGGGGAGAAAACGAGCGCGTCCGCGCTGTATTCGCGCAGCAGCGTTCCGCCGTCCACCGGCCAGATGAGCATAGTCGGCTCCGGGACGGTATTGACAGGCTCATCCTTTTCCGGCGCCGGATCCGGCTTCGGCTCGCTGACCGGCTCCGGCTTCTCGACGACGCC
>JAUMVS010000237.1:439-2312 GCA_030530045.1 Phoenicibacter congonensis | reverse complement strand
AGTGGTAAGATTGCCAGCTGCAGACCTCTCATAAATAACTGCTGTATGATATAGAATAATCCAAGGGAATAAAATCCCTTTTCCTGTGTGATGTCCTGAAAAAAGATTCGATTGATCAGCTTCCACGTTCCTTCATTGCCGCCTGCTGTTAGTGATTCACGCAACCACAAGCAAACAACTCCTAATAGAATTCCTGTTGCCATCGCGATCATGATCTTCTTCATGATAGACATGCTTTCTTTCCGTTTTGCGTCCATTGTGCACCTCCGTTTTACCATGTGGTGCGATTGAAACGGTAGCATCACAGACTATCATATCTTCTTAATAAATCAACGTGATTCCTTTTTCTTTACAAAATTCAACCCATTGATCTGACGGTCTTTCATCGGTTACCAGATATGTTACCTTATCCCAGTCTAAAAATTGTACAAATGCCGTTCTCTCAAATTTTGTATGATCTGCAAGAAGAGCTACTTCTAGTGCCTGTTTTACCATCTCTGTCTTGACATCTGCTTCTCGTTCGCTGGAGTCCATGATACCTTTGTCCATATCAAGTCCTTTACAGCTGAGCAGTGCAAGATCCACATGATACCTTCTAATATTTTCTTTTGCTAAGTTCCCTTGCAGAGAGAGGGAGTCCTCATTGAATACGCCGCCTGTTGAAAGAATATGAACCTCTGATCCTGTCATCTCACGGAAAATCTCTGTTGATGAACTCAGTACGGTAATATTACGGTTTGCCTTCAGTAAACGAATGGCTTCCATGACAGTCGTACTGGCATCTGCTGCTATCGTTCTCTTCTGATCTAATACTTCCTTAAAGAGTTGCGCGATCTTAGCTTTTTCCTTTTGATTGATCGATGTTCGCTTATAAAAATGGATATGTTCTTTCTGACTCGCACTGTTTAATACAGCACCACCAAACGTTCTCGTCAAAAAGCCTTCCTTTTCTAGCTTTTCAAGATCTCTTCGGATCGTCTCTTCCGTTACCTTGTAAATCTTACTTAGTTCGGATACTGTGACTTTCTTTTCATTCTTAACTTGTTCTCTTATATGTTCTAAACGGTTCTTCACGGGACACCCCCCCCCTTTGTAAATTATCTAATATAGTATATATCTTTATTTGTCACATACTTCTTAACTGTTCTGTGACTTTCTTTTATTCTATCATTGATTCTGTGGAATTCAAAGACTTTTTTCCATGTTTTCCAACATTTTCAATTTTTCTCTCACAAGGGATCTCTTTCTGATTTTTATTTGTCGATTGCTTCTGCAGATTCTCTCATGAATGCTACATCTTCAGGATCTAATTCTAATTCTGCAGATTTTACATTTTCTCTGATTTCGTCTACTGTTGTAGATCCACTTAATAAGTTTAAGAAATCTCCCTGTGCAAGAATCCATCCAAGTGCTAAGTTAGCAATTGTGCAGTCATATTTTTCACATAATGGTTTCCAAGATTCCATCATATCCATTGCATTCTGCATGTTTTCTGGCTGGAACCATTTCTTAGGAATCTGAGCTCCTACTGGTTTGTAGTCTCTTGGGAATGTTCCAGATAATAATCCCATTTCAAGTGGAGAATAGCACTGAATTGTGATGCCATTTTCCACGGTCTAAGATAGAATATTTGCACTGGATGATATCAAGATCACCATATTTGATGTATTCCTGGATATGGTTGATGTCTACGTTAGCAGCACCGATTGCTTTGATTTTTCCCTGTGCTTTTAAGTCATTTAAAACGTCCATTGTTTTCTGGATAGGAACGAAATATTCTGTTCCTGGTGTAGCTTGCCAATGTGTCATATATACATCAACATAGTCTGTTCCAAGACGTTCTAAGGAAGCTTCGATCTCTTTTTTCACAGAT
>JAUMVS010000237.1:0-429 GCA_030530045.1 Phoenicibacter congonensis | reverse complement strand
TTTGTTGAACAGGTCACCTTTCATTTCCTGATCCCATGTTACACCACATTTTGTGATGATCTTAACATCTTCACGGTTCATTCCTTCTAAGGCTTTACCAAGGATCTTTTCACTGTTACCAAAGTTGTATCCTGGAGCTGTATCGATTAAGTTAACACCAGCTTTTGGAGCTTCTCTGATCGTATCTACTACTGTCTGAAGATCGTGGTCTCCACCCCAGGCAGATCCACCACCGATTGACCATGTTCCAAGACCGATTCTTGAAACGTCCATTCCTGTTTTTCCTAATTTCATTGTTTTCATTTTAAATTTTCCTTTCAGATCTAACAACCAATTAACCAAATTCTATTTGTAGTCTTCTTTATACTTCTTGAGCATATCTTCTACCATCTGACGATTCTGTACTCCTGATGTTGCTCCTGGATGCTG
>JAUMVS010000024.1:1566-14221 GCA_030530045.1 Phoenicibacter congonensis | reverse complement strand
CTCGTTTATCCGCAAAACTAGCTCCACGAGGAAAACCCTGACGATTTATGAATGTACACACAACTCATCGTCCCCAATTTGCAGGTATCAAGATGGCGGCTGGCCGTGTGTTCGCGCCAAGAGTTAGTTTTCCGATGGCGACGCATCCGGAAGCGAACCCTGGGAGCGCGAAGCGCGTATTGTTCGCGGAGGATGTGGCGCATCGGAAAACGAAGCCATGATACGGGAAGAATGCGCGGCAGACGCCAATCGCCGTCGACTCATCGTCCCCTTTGTGCAGTCATTACTTAAACAAACTGCGAAATGTTCAATTTATGCGCTTCGCAACTAAATTCCGCGGTTTTCGATCAGGCGGGAGGCGAAGCCGTTGATGAGGGCGGAGGCACCTGCAGCTGGGTCGCCGAAGTTAGAGACTGATGTTCCGATGCCTTCGTCGGAAAGAAATTCAATTAGCATGGCGTGGGGGATGCTTCCGTTTAGAAAATGAACGGAATGAACGCCGTGATTTAGCGCATAGATGCAACTTTCAAGCTTCGGAATTGTGCCGCCTGTGGTGTTTTGCTTGTCGTCGAGAAGCTCGATGGTCTCAAGCTTGCTCATGTTGGCGATGCGACTGTCCTCGTTGCCTTGTTCTTTGTAGAGCCCGTCGGCGTCGGAAATAAACACCATTTTGTGAGCGCCGATTGCGGCGGCAATGTGACCTGCGGCGAGGCTAGCGTTGACATTGAACACGCCGTTATCCTCACCAATTGCAATTGTTCCAATGACGGGAATGTAGTCGTCATCGATGAGGTCGCTAACGAGACCTTCGTTTACGCGGGTGATGTAGCCAGTCTTTCCGAAGCGCTCGTCGCGAGCCTCGGCAACAATTACGCCGCCATCGATGCCGGAAATTCCAACTGCAATTCCGCCGTGGTGGTTGATTTCCCACACCAACTGCTGATTAATTTCGCCAGTTATGAAGTCACGAATGAGCCCTAGCGTTTCTTCTTGTGTGACGCGCTGGCCATCGATAAATTTGTTTTTAAAGCCTTTTTTCGCGAGCATTTCGGAAAGTGTGGTTCCGCCGCCGTGCACAATGACTGGCTTTACGCCCAGCATTTTGAGCGTCAAAATGTCGGCCATGACTTCTTTTCGCAGCTTAGCGCTGGTGAGTGCCGCGCCGCCATATTTCACAACGATTGTTTTACCCGTGATTTCTTTGATCCAAGGCATCGCCTCGCTCAAAACTTCGCCAGCTGTGGTGTGCGCTTTTTTACGCTGAACTACGTTTGCAAATTTCATTTTTTGACCCCTCTGACAAAAGCAGCTGCGACGCTTCTGCGAAATTTTCTGCACCCAACGCAGGCATAATGCCTCGCATTCTGCTTGCAGAAAATGTGCGCGATTGAGCATCTGCTTTTGTCGCTTTGATTGATTTTCCGTGCGAATTAAACGAATGATTTTTGCGTTTGGAAAGGGTAAAAGACACGAAAAAATCCTGACCAGTCATCCACCGGCAACAAGTCCCACCACCACAGCTAAGGATTTGCGCTCTTTTCATTTGGCTTCCTGTCAAAAATCAAAAAAGGTTAGGGAAAGTATATCAATTTTGGTTTAATAAAAGCACCACACTCGAAGGAGGCATCACATGCAAAAGTGCGATTACGTCTTTCGTTCAAAAAATGTTTTCACTGCGAAAAGCCCGCTTGAGGTTGCGGAATTGGCTTTCGCGGTTCGCGATTCTCGAATCTTAGAAATTGGGAAACCAAGCGATGTTTTGTTCAAGTTCGAGCCACAAAATGGAGTAATTGATTTTGGTGATAAATTCGTGTGCCCTGGTTTTCACGATGCTCATTTGCATTTTTTTCACACTGCTCTGCTGAATTCGCCCTACATGTTTTTCTGCATTGGGGAATCGGAAGCCGACCTTGTTTCCAAAACTTTGGAGTTTGCAGAAGATCTTCCAGAAGATGCTTGGGTCGTGACGCAAGGGTGGAGATATTATCGTTGGAACCCTGCGGTTTACCCCTCGAAGCAACCAATCGATGAAGCTTTTCCGAATCGTCCGTGCGTGATGTATTCGGGTGACGGCCACACGCTTTGGCTAAACACTTGCGCTATGGAAAAACTCGACGTAGTTAACAATGTTAACTACCTGGGAAAACCTGGCATAGATGTTGACGACAGTGGGGAATTAACTGGCATTTTTCACGAAGCCGTGGCTATGGAGCTTTTGCCGAAATGTTTGGAGTGGCTGACTGACGAGCAGCTTGTTTCTGCCTACGAAAACCAGATGCAGAAAATGACAGCGCTTGGAATCACGTCCGCGTGTGACATGTCTCTCATGCCAAAAGAAGGCTGCGATTTTATTCGCGATGATGTTTACGATGCTCTTGATGCGGCAGACAAATTGAAGCTGCGCGTCCACATGTTCCCAACTCTGCTCGATGACCAGTCGCGCTTCTTTGAGTTGCTAAGCAAATACTCTGGCAACGATTTTCTCTATGCTCCAGCGTTCAAACAATTCTTCGATGGCGTGTCTTCTGAACACACCGCCCGCTTAACGGAAGACTACTCTAATGCACGCTTTCCAGGAGACCGCGGGGAACTCACCGTCCCCGTTGTGCAGATGCGAGAACTTGTGCTCGAAGCTGCGGAAAATGGGGTTGCGACGCGCATTCACACAATCGGCGATGGCGCAATTCATGAAGCGTTAAAGATTTACGAAGAAGCGATTGCGAAATTTGGGCACCCAAAGTCGGGCCACTACACTCTTGAGCACCTTGAGAATTTACTAGCGGAAGACATTGTCAAGCTCGCAGAACTCGGCGTTGTTGCGTCGTCACAGCCTTGCCACATTACACTTGACCCTGGCGGTCCTGAAAAAGACCTGGGGGAAGAACGCGCAAAACTCATGTGGCCGTTCAAGACGTTTGAGGAAAAGGGGATTGTTCAGGCATTTGGTACCGACTCTCCAATCACTGGCGTTGGCCCAATGAATGTGCTCTACGCTGCGGTGACGCGCAAAGACCCTCACACGCATGAGCCTGAAGGCGGCTGGCACGCTGAGCAGTGTATCTCAATTGCAAACGCTCTTCAAAACTACACGCTTGGCAGTGCAATTGCGGCAGGTAACGAGGCAAACATCGGAACACTTGAACCTGGCAAGTTTGCCGACTTTGTCGTTCTCGACCAAAACTTGCTTGCAATCGATGCCGAAAAAATCCAACAAACAAAAGTCATCGCAACCTACCTCGGGGGCGAGTGCGTTTATGATGTCAGTATATAAAAAATCTGCGACGCAAGTTTACTTTTGCATCGCAGATTGATGAATTCTTAATATGTTTTTCTTGGCCTAAACCAGGTGCTGTGCAATCTTTACCGCGTTTGTTGCAGCTCCGATGCGGATCTGGTCGCCAGTGCACCATAGGGTGAGTGATTTCTTTGGGTCAAGCGCGCTGATGTCCTCACGAATTCTTCCGACATAGACGAGGTCCTGGTCAGAAGTGTAAAGTGGCATTGGGTATCTCTCCTGAGCGTTGTCGCTCTTGACATCGTCGATAACCTTTACGCCGTCAGCCGCGCCCAAAAGCTCACGAGCAAGCTCTGGCGTCATCTCTTCCTCGAACTCTACAGTGATTGATTCAGAGTGGCTTCTTGCGATTGGAACACGAACGCAGGTGCAGTTAACGCGAAGCTCAGGGTGATGAAGAATCTTTCTGCCTTCGTTTTGCATCTTCATTTCCTCGGAAGTGTAGAGGTTCTCGCCAATGCCTCCGATGTCAGGGATGAGGTTCATCGCCAGCTGGTCAACGAACGCTTTTGGAGCGTCGACCTCGCGACCTTCCGCAATTGCTTTTTGCTGAGCGAGAAGCTCATTAATGCCTGGCATGCCGGCGCCCGATGCAGCTTGGTAGGTGCTGCAAACGATGCGCTTGATCGTTGCTTTTTTGTGTAGTGGAGCAAGTGCTAAGAGAGCAATGATTGTCGCGCAGTTAGGATTTGCGATGATGCCGTTGTTTTTCTCGATGTCCTCAGGGTTGACGTCGGCGATAACCAGCGGAACGTCGTCTTGCAGGCGGTATGCCGAAGAATTGTCAACGACAGTCGCGCCAGCCTCAACTGCTTTTGGCAGCCATGCTTTAGCAACTGGGTTCTCAACAGCGCTCAGCACGATGTCAATCCCGTCGAAGCAACCGTCCTTAGTCTCTTGAATTGTGATGTCTTCGCCCTTGAATTTAGCGACTGTGCCAGCCGAACTTGCCGACGCAAGCAGCGTCAAATTCTCAATTGGGAAATCGGCCTCCTCGAGGCACTGAATCATCTGCTGACCAACGGCGCCTGAAGCACCAAGAACACATACATTTTTTCCAGCCATAATTTACTCCGCGCTAGTTTCGTTTACAAATGCTTCGTAGATAACCTGAACGCATCTTTCGAAGTCTTTATTTTCTACACCGATAACAATTGTGCGTTCCTGCGAAGACTGCGAAATCATGCGAACGTTGATTTTTGCGTTGCCAACGACGCCCAAAAGTTTGCCCGACGTGCCGATTTTTTGAGGCATGTTTCGTCCAACTACGGAAATGAGAGCGAGGTTTTCGTTAATCTCGATTTTGTCAGGCTCGAGCTCGCGTTTGATGTCAGCCACGATTGAATAAATGCAATCCTTGACATCGTGTGCATTCACAACGACCGAGAAGCTGTCGATGCCGGTTGGAATGTGCTCAACGCTCACGCCATACTTCTCAAAAATCGAGAGCACGGTGCGCAGGAAGCCAACCGAGTTAGCAAGCTTCGTCTTGTTAATGTAGACGCTCAAGAAGTCCTTTTTGCCAGCAATGCCGGTTACCAGCGGGTCTTGTGGGTCTGGCTCCCAAATTTCACGAATGATTGTTCCTTCCGCGGAAGGGTCGTTCGTGTTTTTGATCTGAATTGGAATGTTCTTTTCGCGAACAGGGAAAATTGCCTCTTCGTGAAGAACGCTTGCGCCCATGTAGGAAAGCTCCTGCATCTCGTCAAACGTAATCTTTTTGATTGCCTGAGGGTTCTCAACAATGCTTGGGTCGGCGCTCATAAAGCCTGAAACGTCGGTCCAGTTCTCGTAGAGGTCAGCATCGAGCGCGCTTGCCATGAGCGAGCCAGTGATGTCTCCACCGCCACGGTCGAGAAGCTTGATTTGACCGTCGGTTGTGCCGCCGTAAAAACCAGGCATGACGAAGTGATCATATTTCTTTACAACCTCACGAATTGCAGCGTTTGTAGCTTCGAGGTTGAGCGTTCCGTCGTGATGGAAGATGATTGCATCAGCTGCGTCGAGATATTCGTATCCCAAATATTCCGCCATCAAATGAGCTGTCAGCCATTCGCCGCGAGAGATGATGTACGCCGCAGAATCGGTTGGAATGGTTTCGCGCAAAATGTCGAATTTTTCCTCGACAGGGAATGTGAGGCCGAGTTCATTTTTAATCTCGAGGTAGCGGCTCTCAATGTCATCTAGCAGGGCAGAGTAGTCGACGTGGTAGTCGCGGTGAGCCACAACGAGGCAAAGCAGGTCGGTGACTTTGTTGTCGCCTTTAAAGCGGCGGCCCGAAGCGCTAACGCAAACGAATTTGCGTCCTTCGTCCGACTCGATAATCGCTTTGATTTTTTTGAATTGCTCAGAATTAGCAGTCGAGCTTCCGCCAAATTTGGTGATTTTCAGCATTTATTGCATTCCTTTATTCTGTTGTAGTTTTTATTTAAGCGGCACTTATTAAGTCTAGTCAATCTCGCTAGATGGTTTTTTGCAAGCTTGCCATGAAAGTTGTTGGGTCTTCAACGAGCAAGCCTTCTGCAATCTTGTGTGCCTCAGCAGGATATTTCCCAGCAATCTCGAAATAGCCTGGACGAATCATTATCGCGCCTTTTGGAAGTGCTCTTTCGGCTTTTGTTCTGAAAAGATAGCTTGAATCCATGATTGTCTCGTCAAATTCGAGCGTGCGTGAGAAGTCATAAACTGGACGCTTGCCGTCTTTGCAGTCGAGAATGTCTTGCACAATTGCGTTTGCTGTTGGAAGAGCGCCTGCGCCAGCGCCGAAGAACTTGAGCTCGCCGATTGTCTCACCTGTGAGCGAAACTGTGTTGAAGTAACCAGGCGTGTTTGCCTCGAGCGTGTTGTCGGCGCAAACTTGTGGCTCAACAGTGACATAGTATTTGTTACCCTCAACTTTTCCGCGAGTAATCATGCGAACGCGCATACCCATCTCTTTGAAAGCTTCGATGTCTTCAATTGTGAGGTTGCGAATGCCAGAAGTTGGAATTTCGTCAGAGCAAAGTGTGTTGAACGCGATGCTTGCGCTAATCATTGATTTAGCTTTGACGTCGTCGCCGTCGATGTCGGCAGAAGGGTTTGCCTCGGCATAGCCTTTTTCCTGCGCGAGCTTGAGAGTTTCGTTAAAGTCAGAACCTTCGCGCTCCATTTTGTCGATGATGAAGTTTGAAGTTCCGTTGATGATTCCAGAAAATGCGGTGATGTTGTCGATGCGTTTTACGCGCATGAGGTTATGAATCCAAGGCACGCCACCGCCTGCGGTCGCCTCGAGGAAAAGCCCAACATTATTATTGTTAGCCGCGTCGACAAATTCCTTCATGTATTGCGACACAACAGCTTTGTTTGATGTGACAATGTGCTTGCCAGCGTTCAGAGCAGCCAAAATGAATGAGTGAGCTGGCTCAATTCCGCCCATTGACTCAACAACAACGTCAATGGTGTCGTCGTTGGTGATGTCGCTAATTTCTGAGGTGAAACGATTGTCTCCCTCACGAAAGATTTTGTCGAGAATTCGTGTGACGCGCAAACCTGAGTTTTCGCCCATACGATTGTCGATAATTTCTACGACGCCGCCACCAACCGTGCCGCATCCCATGACTGCAATGTTCATTTTGTCTCCATAAAACTCGAAGATTTCACAATAATTCACATAAATTTTACAGGTAATTGCGGCTTGCTTTTAGAAACCTGGGCATGTAATATACTTTATTTGCTTAATGAAACAAAGATTTGACATAAAGAGAATTGACGTCGACGGAATCGATGTTGCCTACACAAAAATTGGTTCGGGCGACAAAATCGCGGTCGTTTGCCAAGGTTGGGGCACTAGTTTTGGTGTCTACGAAATTGTGGCGAACTCGATTGCCGATGAATATACAACAATTCTTTTCGATTTTCCTGGCTTTGGCAGCACAAAAGAACCGGCGGAAAGCTGGGACGTTGCGCAATACGCCGACTTCTTTATTAAATTCCTGCGTGCAATGAATGTAGAGTACGCAACTTGGATTGGCCATTCCTACGGCGGTCGCGTGATCATCGAGCTTGCTTCTAAAGAAGAAGTGAAGCCGCTCATCGACAAAATCGTTTTGATTGACTCGGCGGGCGTCATGCCTGAGCGTTCCGACAACGACCAGTTCAAAGTAAAGTGCTACAAGAAATTTAGAGATTTCTTGAAGCTTCCTTTTATTCATTCGCTTTTCCCTGAGGTCATCGATTATTGGCTTTCCAAGCAGGGAAGTGAGGACTACCGCAACGCAACGCCGGTCATGAAAGGTGCGCTTGTAAAGGCTGTAAATTACGACCAGCAGCACCTGATGGATAAAATTGACGCGTCAACGCTTCTCATTTGGGGCGACAAAGACGACGCGACGCCAATTGATGACGCGAAAGTTATGGAAAGCAAGATGCCAAATTCGAGCCTCGTTGTGCTTGAAGGTTGCGGGCATTTTTCCTATGCGGAACAGCCAAAACAGTTCGTTGCAATCCTGCGCGCTTTTCTTTGTGAGGGGGAACTTTAAATGGTCGACATTGTGATGTGCGCGATTACGTTCCTCTTGGCAATTGCGCCAATTTTTTTGATTGCACGCTATAACTTGCACATGCTGCAGCTAAATGGCTACGTCAATTCTGAGCACCTGACCTGGATAAACGAGAACTTCAGCAAGCAGTGGCTGCTCATCGCGCTTTGCATCACTGGCGTCGTACAAATCGTCGCGACGCTAATTCCTGTGGTCGTCATCGGCTGGCTTTTTGTTGCGTTTTCATTTGTGATTTATCGCTTGATGAAAGAAATGAACAGCAAAAAACCGCTTCATTTCACGACGCGAGCAATCAGAATTCTCACGACTGACTATCTCATTTGTCTTGTACTAATTACCGTTACCTATCACATTCTTGGCCCTGATTCTTGCTCAGGTGTTATTCTTCTGCTTGTGGGTCTTCAGTTTGTGCTCGTTCCTTTTTCGAACACAATCAATCGCCCGGCAGAACACATGGTTCGCGCCTACTACATCTCTAAAGCCAAGCGTCGCCTGCGCAACTGCGAAGGCTTGACGGTCATTGGCGTCACTGGTTCCTACGGCAAGACTTCGATGAAGTTTTATTTGCAGGAACTTTTGAGCTCGCACTACAACGTGTTAGTCACGCCTGAGAGCTACAACACTCCGATGGGCATCGTCAAAACGATTAATGGCTCTTTGAGCCCAGCGCACGAGATTTTCATTTGCGAAATGGGTGCTCGCTACGTTGGTGAGATTAAGGAAATCTGTGACATTGTGCATCCTGACCACGGTGTGATTACCGCCGTTGGACCTGCGCATTTGATGACTTTCGGAAGTCTTGACAACATCGCAAAAACGAAGTTTGAACTTGCCGATGCTCTTCCAGGAGATGGCAAACTTTTCGTGAATGTCGATTCAGAACTAGTTGCTCGCCAACTTGTAAAAAGATGTGATGAGCAAAAGCTCAACAACGTCATTGCCTATTCCGCAACCGACGGAATGCCTGCCGATTTCTCGGCTCACATCGAAAATGTTTCCTGCGACGGCACCGATTTTTCTGTTTCACACTACAAAGCTACGACAGAGTTCCACACGCGCCTCGTCGGGTCGCACAACGTAATCAACATCACTGGCGCAATTGCAGTTGCAACTGAACTTGGCGTAACTGAGTCGGAAATCGTGTCGAACGCTCGCAAAATCGTGAGTGTTCCGCATCGCATGGAACTCAAGCAGCACGGCGCGATTACCATCATTGACGACGCGTTCAATTCAAACCCTGTTGGTTCGAAGGCTGCTGTCGAGACGCTTGCAATGTTTGACGGCATGAGAATTCTTGTCACACCAGGCATGGTTGAACTTGGCAAAGACGAAGAAAAGTACAACTTTGACTTCGGTGGCTATGCCGCCGACTGCTGCGATTGGATTATTCTTGTGGGCGAAGATCACACTCGTCCAATCAAAAATGGCGCTCTATGTGCAGGTTTCGATACAGAGCGAATTCGCGTTTATAATACTTTCACCGAAGCGATTGGTTTTGCGTATAAAATTGATTGCGAGGGAAAGCCTGCTTTCATTCTTCTTGAAAACGACTTGCCCGACAACTACTCTTAAAAAGTTAAAACACAAATAAAACGCAGAACAAACAGCTAAAAGGAGTCGTTTTGAAACGTCAAATAGCATTCGTTTTCGGCGGAATGAGCGTCGAGCACGAAATTTCAATCATTACTGGTCTTCAGGCATTCAACGCATTTAGCGACCCACACTACGAAGCGTTCCCGCTCTACATCACAAAAGATAACGAGATGTATGTCGGCGGCGGCCTCGACAAAATCGAGAATTACAGAAACTTAAAAGCAGTCTCCGAGAGCGCTCAGCGCGTCATTCTTGTAAAAGAAGGTAAAAGGGCGAAGCTCGTTGGCTACCCTCAGAAGCGTTTCGGCAAGACTTTCGAGCGTGAGATTGATATTGCTTTTCTTTGCGTGCATGGCACAAATGTTGAGGACGGCGCGCTGCAGGGTTACTTCCAAACTCTTGGTGTTCCAATCGTTGGCTGCGACGTTGAAAGCGCAGCTCTTGGCATGGACAAATTTACGCAGAAGGCAGTGCTCAAAGACGCTGGAATTCCAGTTTTGCCTGCTAAACGCTACACTGCGAAAGATTATCAGGAGCTCGATGAGCTTGTTGCAAGCATCGAAGGCTCTTTTTCCTATCCAGTCATCGTAAAGCCAGTTAACCTGGGCAGCAGCGTTGGCATTTCGGTTGCAAATGACCGCGCCGAGCTTGTTCGCAGCCTCGATGACGCGTTTCTCTACGCAAGCGTTGTTCTAGTGGAACGTGCAATTTCGAACCTTCGCGAAATCAACTGCGCTGTTCTTGGTGACATTGAGGATGCTGAGGCATCTGAGATTGAGGAGCCAATCAGCTCTGACGAGATTCTTTCCTACGAAGACAAATACATGAATAACCAAAAGGGCGGATCTAAAGGAATGGCAAGCGTGTCTCGCAAAATTCCTGCGGAAGTCTCGCCTGAAATGCGTGAAGAAATTCGAAGCCTTGCAGTTCGTGCGTTTAAGGCGCTCGGGTGCAACGGCGTTGCTCGCATTGACTTCATGATTGACGTTGACTCTGGTGAGCTTTTCTTCAATGAAATCAACACGATTCCTGGTTCGCTGAGTTTCTATCTTTGGGAGCCACTGGGCGTGCCATATTCTGAGCTTTTGAACAAGATGGTTAGCCTCGCTAACAAGCGTGCTCGCCAGAACCGTTCGCTCACGTTCTCGTTTGACACAAACGTTCTTGACTCAGCATCGCTCTCGGGTGCAAAAGGAAAGTAAAACGACCTGGCAGGATAACATTTTTGCTGCAGTTCCTGTAGCGACTAAGACGGCGTCCTACGACGTTGTGATTGGGCGCGAGTTTGTTTGCGAGCTTGGCAGCATTCTTTCTGACACGCTTTCGAAGAACGGCGGCAAGCCTGCCGATAAAGTCTTTTTCGTTAGCGACTCAAATGTTTGGCCTCACTATGGCGATGCGGCTGTTGCTTCTTTTGAATGCGACGTCGACTCTTTCGTGTTTCCGGCGGGGGAGCAATCGAAAAACCCTGTGACGCTCGTCGATTGTCTCGAGAAAATGGCAGCTGCTGGCTGCACTCGCGACTCTGTGGTTGTTACTCTTGGTGGTGGCGTGGCTTGCGACCTCGGTGGTTTCGCTGCTGCGACCTACATGCGTGGCATTCACGTTCTTCAAGTTCCAACAAGCCTGCTTGCAATGGTTGATGCCTCAGTTGGCGGGAAAACTGCAGTTGACCTGAAAGCTGGCAAGAACCTTTTCGGTGCGTTTCATCAGCCAATTGGCGTTATCGTCGACATCAACACGCTGGCAACTCTGAGCGATGACCAGTTCAAAGACTCAGTTGGCGAAATTGTGAAACATGCAATTCTTGCCGACGAAGATCTCTTTGCCTACCTCGAGCAAAACAAGCTCACCAAGAGCATGATTGATAGCGACGAGTTTGCAAACATAGTTAAACGCAACGTTGAAATCAAACGCGAAGTTGTCAATTCCGATGAAACGGAAGCTGGAGTTCGTCAAACGCTCAACCTCGGACACACGATTGGTCATGCAATTGAAGCTGCAAGCAATTACGAACTTGGGCACGGAACTTGTGTCGCGGCAGGGGTTTGCGTTCTTGTGAAAGCACTCGTCAAAGCAGGAATTACGCCTGCTGATGTTGCGGAAAGAATTGTTGCTGCATACGAAACGCAAGAACTTCCAACTACTACCGATGTCGACAAGCAGACGCTCATCAGCTACATCAAAAACGACAAGAAACGTCACAGCGACAGTGTCAACTTCGTTATCGTTAATAACATCGGCGACTGCTCTGTCAGAAACTTCACCTTCGCAGAAATCGACGCGCTGCTTTAAATCTCGCACGCCGCGCTTTCCCGATTTTATTTCTAAACTAGATTCGTAGTCTCTTTATTGATGCTCTGAGCCGGGGTTTTTATGGCCCTTAAGGCATGTTTGGGTCACATCTATTAATTGTTGACTCCTGCGAGACTGAGCGAGCAACAAAAAAGCGGCCCGAGTGAGCCGCTTTCGAGTTTGAACGTTTGTTTGCTTCTTAGTTTTTCAGCGAGTTGATTGGGGCTGGAATTCTTCCGCCGCGCATAGCAAAAACGCTGCCAGCATGTTCATTTACAGGCATAACTGGAGCGCTTCCGAGGAGGCCTCCGAAGTTCAGTGTGTCGCCAACTTTTTTGCCGATAGCAGGGATAACACGCACAGCAGTTGTCTTTGTGTTGATCATTCCAATTGCGCATTCGTCAGCGATGATGCCAAGAATTGTTTCTTTCGATGTGTCGCCAGGGATTGCAATCATATCGAGACCAACGCTGCAAACGCATGTCATTGCTTCGAGTTTCTCAATTTTCAAATCACCGCTATTAGCAGCGCGAATCATGCCTGCATCTTCTGACACAGGAATGAAAGCACCACTTAGGCCACCGACAGACGAAGACGCCATAACGCCACCTTTTTTGACAGCGTCGTTTAGCATCGCGAGTGCTGCAGTTGTTCCTGGAGCGCCGCAAACGCCAACACCAATCTCTTCGAGAATGTCAGCAACACTATCGCCTTTTGCAGGAGTTGGAGCCAAGCTCAAGTCGAGAATGCCGCGCTCGACGCCCAGGCGCTTGCTGACTTCTTTAGCCACTAGTTCGCCTGCGCGAGTGATTCTGAAAGCCGTCTTTTTGATAACCTCGGCGACTTCTGTGAGGTCGGCATCTTTTGGAGTTTGCTGCAAAGCGCTGCGAACCACGCCTGGGCCCGAAACTCCAACGTTGATGACTTCGTCGGC
>JAUMVS010000024.1:0-1466 GCA_030530045.1 Phoenicibacter congonensis | reverse complement strand
ACAGAAATGCGCTTGTTAACGATTGGAATTCCAAATTCGCGCTCGACTTGAGAAGCGATTGGAACGAGATTTTCGGCCGCGCTAGTCATGCGGTCATAAATTTTCGTCGCCATTTTATCAACGTCGGAGTCGGCGCAACTCATCATGTTCAAACCGAGCGTTACCGTTCTGATGTCGAGGTTTTCGCCTCGCACCATTCGCAGCAATTCTTCAGTTTCATTAGCTGTAATTCGCATAAATTCCCCTGGTAGAAAGTCGCTTTTTAGATTTCGTACATCGCGCGATAAACGTCTTCGCGCTGCATATAAATTTCAACGCCGAGCTTTTTGCCGACCTCTTTGAGCTTTTCGTTCACATCATCGAAAACGACGCTTTCGTCGGTGAGAGTGGCGATGAGTGTCATTGAAAAAATGCCGCCAACGACTGTTTGCGAGATGTCGTCGATGTTGGCTCCAAATGATGCAAGAGCGGTGGTGACGTCGGCTACGATGCCGATTCTGTCAGCGCCGAGCACAGAAACTACACATTTCACGGTTTTCCTCCCTGGTAGTGGTTGATTATTACATGGTATCTAAACAAAATTCTTTGAACACGCGGGCATTGGATTTAACTCAGTGTTTATAAAGATTGGCGCGGCGGGCGGCTGTCGCGGGCGTTTTTTACATGCTAAAATTTTATGCATGGCGACCTACACTGCACATTACACGACACTAAATTCCGACATGAACAGGCAAGTCGGGATGTTTGATTTCGAGAGCAAATCGAAGCTAAATTCGAAGAATAACGCGCACGACGCGCGACTTGCCATGCTTGAGCGCTTCGGCAACGATGCTCTCACGTGGCAGATTACGAAAATTGAGAAGAAGCAGGCTTCATCGGCGGCAATCGATGGGCAACTGCAACTTGATTTTCGTGGACCAGCAAAGAAAAAGCGCAAGACACGCAGGAAATATATGTAGATGAAAAGCAAAATTGACAATAAAACGATTGCGAAAAATCGTCACGCCTACCACGACTATGAAATCGTGGAGAAGTTCGAGGCGGGCATTGAGCTTGTTGGCTGCGAAGTGAAGTCGCTGCAGGAAAACAACGCGCAAATCACCGACGCGTTCTGCATGATTCGCGGCGGCGAGTGCTGGCTAAACAACCTGCACATTCCGCCCTATTCGCATGGCAACATTTCTAACCCCGACCCCGACAGAAAGCGTAAACTTCTGCTCCACAAAAAGGAAATTCGCCACCTCGCGCAAAAGACCGAGGAGAAAGGCTTGGCGGTCATTCCGTTGGCGATGTATTACGCAAAAAACGGTAAAGTGAAAGTTGAAATTGCGCTAGCGCGCGGCAAAAAATTGCACGACAAGCGGCAATCGATGAAAGAGCGCGACGTTAATCGCGAGATTGAGCGTGCACTCAAGATGAGGTCAAGATAAATGAGCGATGTTAAAGTAATCGAATCCGAAGAAACA
>JAUMVS010000236.1:2052-2316 GCA_030530045.1 Phoenicibacter congonensis | reverse complement strand
ACATCGAGGGAGATCACTTCGAATACCTTAAAGGCCTTTGTGAAAAGGGACTTTTAAAGCATTACGGCGAGCATCCCGCCCCCGAAATTGTCGAGCGGATGAACTATGAGCTTGAAACCATAAACAAAATGGGATATGTGGACTATTATCTCATTGTTTACGATTTTATAAACTTCGCCAAAAGCCACGGAATACCCGTCGGGCCCGGAAGAGGCTCGGGGGCGGGAAGCCTTTGCGCATATCTTTGCTCCATAACCGAGATCG
>JAUMVS010000236.1:0-2042 GCA_030530045.1 Phoenicibacter congonensis | reverse complement strand
ATATAACCTCATCTTCGAGCGGTTTCTAAATCCCGAAAGGGTCAGTATGCCCGATTTTGATGTGGATTTTTGCTATGTCAGAAGGGAAGAAGTCATAAAATACCTGGTCGGGAAATACGGCTTTGACCACATTGCCCAAATCGTTACCTTCGGAACTCTTGCCGCCCGGGCGGCGGTCAGAGATGTGGGAAGAACTCTCGGAATGTCCTATTCGGCAGTGGACGCCGTGGCAAAAAGAATTCCCCAAAAGCACGGAGTTACCCTTAAATCGGCCCTTTCATCCTCGTCAGAGTTATCGGAGCTTTACGGCAGCGATGAGGAGGTCAAAAAGCTAATCGACATTGCCGAGCGGGTAGAGGGAATGCCCCGCCACGCCTCCACCCACGCGGCAGGAGTGGTCATAACCCGCGAGACTGTGGACAGTTATGTTCCTCTTGCAAAAAGCGATGACGCAATGGTCACTCAGTATACAATGACCGCTCTTGAGGAGCTGGGACTTCTTAAAATAGACCTTTTGGGACTGCGTACCCTTACGGTCATTTCCGACGCCGAAAAGGAAATTAAAAAGAAGCATCCCGATTTTGATATTAAGACCATTGACCCCGAAGATAAGGCGGTTTATGAGCTCATTTCCTCGGGAAAGACCGACGGCCTTTTCCAGCTTGAATCGGCAGGGATGAAAAGCGTGCTCACACGGCTTAAACCTCAAAGCCTTGAGGACATAATCGCCGTTATATCCCTTTATCGCCCGGGACCTATGGATTCCATCGGCAAATATATCGAAAACCGCCATTCAAAAAAGCCCGTAAGCTATCCAATACCGCTGCTTGAGCCGATACTCAAGGTGACATACGGCTGTCTTGTTTATCAGGAACAGGTTATGCAGGTGTTCAGGGACCTTGCGGGATATTCCTTCGGCCGCGCTGACATTGTGCGAAGGGCTATGGCCAAGAAAAAACACGATGTTATGGAAAAGGAACGGGAGACCTTTATCGAGGGTTGCGGAAAAAACGGCATAGAGAGGTCTGTTTCGAACGCACTTTTCGATGATATGACCTCCTTTGCGTCATACGCCTTCAACAAATCTCATGCTGCGGCATACGCCCTTGTGGCATATCGTACCGCCTTTTTAAAATGTCATTATCCTGCTGAGTTTATGGCCTCTCTTATGTCGAACACCATCGGAGATGCACCGAAATATATTAATGTCAGCCAAAGGGATTTTTCGGTTAAGGATGGGCAGGTGGTTTTCGGACTTTTAGCCATTAAGAATTTAGGGCAAAATACCATTGAGGCTATCCTTAAGGAACGCAGGGAAAAGGGCAAATTTACCGATTTTGTGGATTTCTGCCGCCGCCTTTACGGCAGGGAGCTTAACAAAAAAGGCCTTGAGAGTCTTATAAAAAGCGGTGCTCTTGATAAGCTAGCCTTCAGCCGAGCCTCCATGCTTGCGGCATATGAGGGATTGCTCGGCACCCTTGCGGGGGACAGCAAAAGCAACATCGAGGGACAAATGAATCTTTTCGGTACCGAGGACGGCACCGAGGAATATTATAAAATGCCCGTTATTCCCGAACTTTCGCAGCCGGAGCTCCTTGCTATGGAAAAGGAAACCACCGGAATTTATATTTCCGGCCATCCCGCCCTTAAGTTTGACAAATTCAAAAGCAAGTGGCGCATAGCCGACATTTCCGATGCTGCGGCAGACGGCTTTGACGGCAAAAGGGTAAACCTTCTCGGAATAATTGGCAGTGTCAAAAAGAAATTGACCAAATCGGGAGAACAGATGGCAAACCTGATTTTGGAGGACACTACCGGCAGTATGGAATGTCTTGTTTTCCCGAGAACATTTGCCGAAAATCAAAAGAATGTTATCGAAGGGACGGTTGCGGTGGTCAGCGGGCGTATAAGCCAGCGGGAGGAGCGCCAAAGTCAGATAATATGCGAGAGCATTGTGCCGGCCGAAAAATACGACAATACCATTGCCGCCCAAAGGGCAGGGGCACAGGGAAGCCAAAACGGAAGAAATGCCCCGTACAGCG
>JAUMVS010000235.1 GCA_030530045.1 Phoenicibacter congonensis | reverse complement strand
CCCGCATGGCAGCCGCAGGAGGCGGAGCCGTCCGGCTTCTCCTGGGGGCCGCAGATGCCGGCGGAGGAGAATCAGTATAACTTCGGCGGCAGCTACGTTCAGTATTTTGAGCACGTTTACCGCGCCGAGTTCCCCGAATACCGCGTTGAGTTTTCCGATCCGCGATACGGCAGGGGGAAGGTAGTTACCTTTTTCAGCGGGAGCGCGACCGCGCTGATCGTTGAACTGCTCCCGAAGAGCACGGATTCCAAGAAACTGCGCGCAGACTGCGCCGCGCGCGGAATACCTTATCTGCGCTTCTATTACGACCGCGAGGGCTGGTGGAACACCCGCGCTTACGTCGTAAAGCGCACCCGCGACGCCTTGGGCGGTCAGCGGTAAAACCGAAAAAAACGGAAAGAGAACGCATAAGCGCCTGCGGCGGATCCGGCACGGACGGCAAACGAGGCTTCGCAGGCAGCCCGTCCGTGTACGATCTGGTACATCCCGGAAATTTCCGGGCTTTAACGTTTTCTCTTTCCGTTTTTTTATTTTGTCCCGTCGCGGCGTCATGCCGCCGCGGTCGGTGGTGAGCCTGAAATGGTTTTGCGGAAATGAAAAACGACTCCCTGCTTGACCGGCTTTCCGATCATTCCGAATGGGAAGCTTTTTATGAATACAAAAACTCCCTCGCCTGCCCGAAGCGGTTCGCGCGCGAGCTGCGCGCCTTCATCGACGCCCGGGAGTACTTGCCCGTCTGCGCGGAAATAAGCGCCGGCGGGGATTTCCCGCTGCCTAAAAAAGCCGTCATCAGCAAGATGAGCACCGCGAAAAAGCGCGTCGTTTACACCTATCCGCGCCCCGAAAACACCGTGCTGAAGCTTCTGACGCATCTGCTTATACGCAAATACGACTGCGTTTTTCCGGATAACCTGTATTCCTTCCGCGTCGGCAGGACGGCGAAGGACGCGATCCGCAGGATAACGCGCGTCAACGGTATACGGCGGATGTATTCATACAAGGTAGACATCCACGACTATTTCAATTCCGTGCCGGCGGAAACGCTGCTGCCGATGCTCGCCGACGTGATCGGTGAGGACGGGCGGCTGTATTCTTTCCTCGCCTCGCTCCTGCTCGAAAAGCGAGTGCTTGAAAAATGGGCTCCCGTCGAGGAGCGCAAGGGGATCATGGCGGGAACGCCGCTTTCGGCGTTTTACGCAAACCTGTTCCTTTCGGAGCTCGACCGGCGCTTTGCGGAGCGCGGCGCGGTCTACGCGCGGTATTCCGACGATATCATCGTTTTCGCGCCGACGCGCGAGGAGTGCGAGGCTTACGCCGCGGAGATACGCGAATTCCTGCGGCGGCGCTCGCTTGAGGTCAATCCCGCCAAAGAGCGGTTTTCGGCTCCGGAGGAGGGCTTCGTTTTCCTCGGTTTTTCCGTTATGGGCGACAAGATAGACATAGCGCCGGCGACCGTCGCCAAGCTGAAAGGCAAGATGCGCCGCAAGCGCGACGCGCTGCGCCGCTGGAGTGACCGCAGCGGAGCCGGAGGAGAAAGAGCCGCGGCGGCGTTCATACGCGTCTTCAACCGCAAGCTGCTGGACGGCGCCGACGACGGAGAGCTGACCTGGAGCCGCTGGTTTTTCTCCGTGATCAACACCGACGGGAGTCTGCGTGAGATCGATTCCTACGCGCAGGACTGTATCCGTTATCTTGTCAGCGGCCGGCATACGAAGGCGCGCTTCGGTGTCAGGTATTCGGATATGAAGGCGCTCGGATACCGCAGCCTGCTGCACGAATACTACGCCTTTGCGGACGAAAAATGAACAGTGAATATAAAAAAGCACGCCGCGAGGGAGGCACTTCGTAAGGAAGTTACCTCCCTCGGGATGTTTTGATCCTAACGATTGATTTTCAGTTGTAATTGAATTTGCCGAAAAGGGATGGTATAATTGTCTCAATAAGCCGCATTTTTACAGAGGGACTGAGGGTATGGAAGAAAAACAGCGACCATCATTATCTGAAATTAAAGCGATACTGACCCAATTCGAAATTCCGGGAGTGTGTGATTCATCCGTCAAGGCGTTCGTTTCAGAAGAAGACGGGAACGAATATTTGGTCTGGTTGGTTGATAACGGATGCACGAAATATGTTCTGAAACAGGCAAAAGCCTATGAGATCGATGCGTATCGCTGTTTCTTCAGCGACAGGCAGCCATACATTCCATCTTTTTTCGGCGCCTGCCATTATAACGGGCAGGAGTATTTCATTACAGAGTTTTTTGCGGGAACTGATCTGCGTGTCTGTGACAGAAAGCGACTGACACTTGTGCTCGATGCTTTGGCTG
>JAUMVS010000023.1 GCA_030530045.1 Phoenicibacter congonensis | reverse complement strand
CAGCGCGGTCTCGGCAAGCGTCATGTGCAGTGCAATGGGATCAACGGCGTCCACCACTTACACCAAATAGGTATGTGTTAAAAAGTATCTATATCTTCTAATTTTTTCAGGATAATTCGTACAGTTCCGTCCCTATTTACACTGATATGATCAATGATTTTTCGCAAATCCAAATTTGTCACAGTTTCTAAATTCAAAAATTTTTCAATCTCCTGCATATAGATACTGATAAAATTCTCGCTATCCTGCTTAATAGCAAGTGCCTGTTCGTATTGCTTTAGGCTATAATCCAATTCCTTGAGTTCTTCAGCTATGAGGGCGGTTTTCTCCTTTAATTCGCTCATGGTCATAACATCGTTGGCATACATTTCTTGATAGCGTTCTTTTTTGGAAAGTAGCCGTTTCCGCTTCAGTTCAATTTCTGTTGTATTGACTTTACTGTGCCTATCAGGATGTTGTCTTTCGATTTCAGCAAGAATACTATGTATGAAAGTATCCTTATCTTGAATCAGAGAAGCGAAATACTTTTGGATTTCGGCAAGCAGTTCATCTTCTTCAAGTTTTACGGTGTTGTCACATTTTTCAGCAGTGTAATGATCATTTGTGGAGCATTTCCAATAGACGCGAGTATTCACATATGTATAGTGTTTTTGACAAAAGGAACGCTTACAATGGTCACATTTAATCAAAGTGCTGAATAAATGCTTGCTACTATACCTCGCCTCCATAAAAGGATCACCACTATCATATTGGGCTCTTCGCTCATCCAGCTGGCGTTGCGCTTTATCAAATATCTCTGGCGGAATAATAATCCACTCTGGTCGATCATGATGAAAGTGCTGGTTTTCAGGGATGTGTACTTGTTTTTTGGTCAAAAAATCTTGGATTTCATATTTATTGTTCACATACCTTCCGCAGTAGATGGAATTGGTTAGCACACGGCGAACAGCTCTTGGATTCCATTCACAACCGAATTTGGTTTGATAGCCTAATGTGTTTAACCTCATACTGATTGTGCGACATCCAAGACCTTCATCCAGATACAGACGAAAAATTTCTCGCACAACCTTTGCTTCTTTCAGGTTGATCTCAAGTGTGAAATTATCAATCCTATTGTAGCCGAATATCCGTTGGGGGACACGGCCTTTTTTTGCATTGATCTTTTTCCCGAACTTGACACGCTTAGACAGATTTGCGCTTTCCTCCTGTGCCATTGCTCCAAACATCGTTAGAACAAATTCGGATTCTCCTAAGCTGTCCATATTTGCTGTTAAGAATAGAGTGTTGACACCCAGCCCTTTTAGAGTTCGGATGCTTTGGAGAAAATCAACGGTGTTTCTTGCGAGTCTGGAAACATCTTTTACTACTACCATGTCAAATAGATTCATTTTGGCATCCCGCATCAAGCGAACAAATTCATCTCGTTTTTTTAGGCTCGTACCAGAGATACCCTCATCAGCATATAGGCGGATCAGTTCATGCCCATTTTTTCTGGCGTATTCTTCAAAAAATTCCTTTTGATGTTCCAGACTGTCTAACTGCTCTTCTTTTTCGGTTGATACACGACAATAAGCCGCTATTTTCATTTGTTGGTTGCTCCTTTCATCAACCAACTCAATCCTCGCTTATATTATAACAGGATCAAGAGTCTTTATAAAGCACCAAACCACATATAAACGAAGGATAAGTCGGTCTGGTTACATTAAATTGCTCTTGGCTCCAAATTATATAATCTCAGCAGTTTTTCAACAATAATCTGCCGTAGTAACTTTTCAATGTCTTTATTTTTATTTGGATTTTCAAAGATATACCGAATTTCGGTTTTGCGATTGTCGATACATATCGCCTCCTTCCACATTGAATCTATGCTTCGGTAGACTTGTCCAATGTGTTTTCTTGTGGAGTTTGTTTTCTTTTTTACGATATGTAAACTTGTTCCGTTATATGATCTTGTTATAGTAAGCCCAGCATAACCGGGCGAATGGTCTGGTTAAGGTGTGTTGTCTTATACTTTTTCGTTGTCTTTTTCTCGAAATATAAATAAATTTCCCCGATTGATGAAATACAGACAGTTCCCAAGGTGGAATTATCTCAAAACGCCATGATTATGGTGTTTTGTCGATACTGCAACCGATGCAGTATTTCCGGGGTGCTGAGTTGCCCTCCATGCCGAAGTCCTGAAATGACCATAAACATGGGGTTTATAGCGTTTGGTCTAAAAATAAATAGCCATATAGAAATACTTCTTCCCCTTTGCTAAGGGGACTGAGCAAGGACATTGCAAGCCTGAGTTTACTCAGGTGAAGCAATTCCTGCGAAGAGGGGTTAGACAATGGTGTGCGTCCTACATAGTTCCTTCTTAAAGGATGGCTCTCCAAACACCCATTATTATGGGAGTTTCAAAGTCTGTTTTGAACTTACTAAGTTCAAACTCCTTCACGGGATGTACGGAATACACAGCCACTCACATAGCAAACTGCGCATTCTGGATGATGGAATGAATAAGTTGATTGGTTCTTTGTTTCGTATTGCACTGCGCCAAATCCATTGTAGCATTTCACTCAAAGCAAATTGATCATCGCTCAGGTCAAAACCACGGGCAGAGAAATATTTTTTATGCTCTGGATTCAAATAGCGGTTTAATAAATAGATTAGTGTCCGTCTGTCCGAAAAGTCATTGGTGGCTCTCGCATTACATGGCACAAACTGTTCCAGCAATTTCCTTTGTGATTGTGGTTGCTGCTTTTCTTCAGAGGTCAGTCTCCGCAAATAACAAAATCCTTTGGTATGTTGTAATTTGTTATACAACGGTGTATCCATTATTGTTGTCCACATAACTTCAGATGATTTTGCGCCAACATGATTTTTGTAATTTCTTACCGTCTTTTTGATTTCCTCTATACGCTCCTGTTCCAGTTTCGTAAGCCATTTTTTTGAGAAAGAATAATTATGTTCTCCAATGGCATTGTATTTGCCAGAATATATATTGATCAATCTGGCGTATTCTTCCCTTAGCTGCTTTGCTGTTGTATACTCACTTAATACATATCGCTCGTTAGACTGCTCGACAGAAAGCATTTCATACTTAAACCCATATAGAGAGAAGTAGGCATCCAGCATGGTATTCTGAAACAGATAGGTCAAAACATATATCGTTGTAAATGCCCGGAACACAGTCGGCGGGTACTCCCAATATAAAACTTTGTCTATACACTTCAATGTTCCGTTTTCTGCTAACCGCTGAATTTCTGCATAGTGGAAAGTAGCGTCCGTTGTGGTGTTATTTTTCCATAACACATTGTATTTTTCATCAATAGAAATATAGCCTTCTTTGATAAGCCATTTCACATCACCAGAATTAACTTTCTTGTCCCTCGGTGCAACTGCATTATATTCACAAAGCACTTCTAAGGCTTCATCCATCACCAAGATATACTTGCCTTCATGGATTAAGTGAATGGTTTCCTCGGTTGCCATTAAAAATAAAGCGTGTGTTGTTGCAATATTTTTTCCGTTGAGCAACAAATCATGTAGTGAGTCAAGTTTGCCGTTTCCAAGGTCATGCGGCTGGTGGAAATCTCTTGTATGGGTTATGACTCGTTCAACCTCGCTCAAAAACGGTGTTACAAAAATAAAACGCAAACTATATCCGTGATTCATTCTGTCGATCATGGCAGTAGTTTTTCCGCTGCCCATTATGGAGTCAATAATTCTGGTCTTGATCTGGTCACTTTCTTTGAGCCAGTAAGGTTTGTTTAGTATTTCTCTGATATAAAATCTCTCCTTTACTGATAAGCAATATTTTCACAAAATGTCTAAGTTCTCACAATTATCACCTCGAATGTCATTATAAATGATAATTTTACACTTGTCAACAATAATTTTCATTTTCTCTTGACAAATTATCACCGCAGGTCTATACTTTGATTTGAGAGGTGACTATTATGATAATTCAAATGACTGACCAAATTAGAGATAGCATCCGCAATCTGCGCAAATCAAAGGGAGTTCGGGGTGATGATCTCTCTAAAGCTGTCAACAAAAGTCCTTCGTATATTTCCAGAATAGAGAACGGGAAAACTGTCACCATCGAAGATAGTACGCTCTTTTCCGTATTTCAAAACTTGTTGGGGCAAGATGAAGAAAGTGTCCAAGAATACATGGATATGTTTATCAATCAAGTCCCTGTTTTCGATGATTTTTCCAATAGGGTTTCTTCTCTGAGCAATATAAAACAAACTATACTCAATGATTTTATTGACTGTCTGGCTAATCCTGAAAACAGCGATCAATTTACAAAGTCTGTTGTTGACGCAATATCTTTGTCCAGTCAAGCCGAATCGCCTTCCACCGTTGATATGTTCACCGCTACTTTGGCACAAATGATGCGCACATGGAAACAACGGCGAAAGGTAGAAGAAGAAATATATAGTGATATGCTGAAATCACTCAGATAATTGTCTGTGTTTCCAATATAAATAGACCGCCCCACTCCCCACATAGGAGCAAGGCGGCCTATTTCAATTATCCGTGACAGTTGTTTAGTGTTTTAGGCTCATTTATAGGGAATATCACTTCATCAACAATGTTTCCTCCCTTATACTGGCGCAGAATACGGTATTTGTCCCAATCTGCGGTTGCAATCTTATCATAACAGCGGCTTAGTATGAAGTGTGTTTGTTCTCCTGTTTTATCGAATAGAAACAAATCGTTTCCCGCAGTGTAGTTCGGTCTGTATGGATCAAATTTCTCTTCCCATTTTTTATTGTCTGCAAACTTACCTCGGAAGTATTTTACTGCAAAATCCTTTGCGTTCAATCCACTCTGCCAGTATTGCCGATTTGCTTTAACATCCGTCACACTGATGTGACAACCTTTTGATTTGTTCCCGCCGAAAAAAACGAAGTACCGTTCCTGCGGGACAATCCTCTGATTATAAAAATCGCAATGCTGTTTGATCTGATGTTCGACCCCATCCCAAACCTCCATTTGTCGCAACTCCCGATCCCATGCTTCGACTTGACGAACTGCGGCGCTGCGCTGTAATGCCTCGCCGCCCAATACAACACCTAAGAACAAAGCTTCAAGCAACATCTTTTCTCCCTCCTATTTTGTGGGAGGGGTTAGCCCCCTCCCGCATAGTCTTAGACAATCTGCATTGCAAGCGGCGATCCGCTTCTAACCGTTTCGCTGCCGTATAGATCACGGATTTCATCAAGACTATAATTTCGGCTATTACGCTTACGGTATGGCGTTGAGTGATAATACCATGCTGTCTTGCTTTGGCTCCAACGGAAAGAAAGATGCTTCAAAACATCTTTGTATTTTTTAGTGTCACCGCTTACCCATACCCATGAGCCACAAATTTCAATATGGAGGCCAGCAAGGTTAATCAGACGGTTAAAAATCTCACGGAAATCTTCAGCCTTTTCGCTGGTTGCCTCTTTTGCCGTATATGTTGCGCCGCTGGCGGCTCTATGAATGTCCTTCAGCCTTTGGAATAGGGAATCATACTCGTTGTTGATCTCCTGCATATCGGCTGTTCTGCCGCCTCTGTCGGGGTGATGATCCATTGCAAGGCGTTTATATTGTGCTTTGAGATCTTCCACACACTGCGGATTGTTAAACCATTTCATTTTGTTGACGCTCCTTCTTGAAATATGGAGCGGTCAGGGATATAATAAATATATGTAACCGCTCCTTTTGTCGGGTTGCTGGTTGCGCTGCTCTCCCTAAAGTTGCCGCTTTGGGGAGGGCTTTTCTTATGCTACGCTAAAGCGGCGGGAAGTTGTTTGCTTCAAATACTGCTGGTAAAGTTCGTTATTGTCTTTCTTCAAGGCAGTTGTATCAAGCCTGTTAGAAATGACAGTTGTAAATCTTGCAATGTACTGTCCCGCTTCCAGTTCCTCCACGCCTCTGGCGTCCATCTCTTTTTTGATGGTGTCTTTCAAGGCTTCGATCTCAGCGGCGGCTTCGGCTGCTAATGCCTCCCACTCCTTCAGGGATTCAATTTTGGAAATGATTTCGATACTTGACATAGTGTTGTCCTCCTATTTTTTTGTTTGTGTGCTTGTCCTTTCCTATGCTCATATTATAGCATTAGTACCAATGCTTTTCAAGGTGGCATTAGTACCAATGTTTTGCCGTTATTATTGTGTAATTTGACATTAGTACCAATTCCCGCTTGACAAGGCATTGGTACCAGTGTATAATAACCGCAACAACACCAAAAAAGAAGGTGAGCCGATGGCGTTATCAGACAAAAAGAGAGCGTCAAATGACAGATGGATTAAAGAAAACTATAAGCAAGTCAAGCTGTCAATGCCCAACGAAGAGGCCGAGGCGTTGGAAGTCCATTGCGCAGAATATGGCTATACTAAAGCCGGGTTTATTCGTCAGGCAATCAAAGATAAGATTGCATTGGATCATCAGATGAACGCCAATAAAGGATAATGGGAGTTTATTGGATTCCCACATTTACACAAATACACAGTACAAAATCTAACCTATCGAAGAATAGTATTAAAACCGTTCCGTTTGTGCCTGTCCTTTCCTTTATTTCCTATACAAGATTTAACGATGGTTACTTCTTACACTATGGAGGCATTACAATGGATTACGGTTATACACGAATTTCAAAACCCAAACAGAGCATTGACAGGCAGATCAGAAACATCAAAGCTGCATACCCGGACGCTATGATCATTCAAGAGGTTTATACCAGAACAACGCTAAACCGCAAGGAATGGAATAAGTTATACAGCAGAGTAAAAAGCGGCGATACCATTATCTTTGATAGTGTCAGCCGTATGAGCGGCAATGCAACAAACGGCTTTGCTGCCTATCAGGAGTTATATAACAAGGGTGTCAATCTTGTGTTTTTGAAAGAGCCGCATATCAACACAGACACATACAAGACCGCATTGCAAAACAATATTGCTTTGACAGGTAGCAATGTCGATTATATCCTTGAAGGTGTCAACAAGTATTTGATGGCACTGGCGCAAGAGCAAATCAGGCTTGCATTTGAACAGAGCGAAAAAGAAGTTGAGGATTTGCACCAACGCACCCGTGAGGGAATTGAAACGGCAAGATACAACGGTAAGCAGATCGGACAGCCCAAGGGCGCAAAACTAATCACAAAGAAAAGTCTTGCCGCAAAAGCGATTATACAAAAGCGATCAAAGGATTTCGGTGGCTTGCTCGATGATCAAGAGGTTATCAAGCTGGCTGGTATATCACGGAACACATATTACAAGTACAAACGAGAGATTAAAGAAAACTGTGCCACCCCTTGCGGTTGAGGGGTGGCACTTTTATTGCCGTGGAACGCATCGCCCCTTTATACTGAGAAAAAGGGGGACGGGGAGGGGGGACGGGGGAAAAAGGGTAGGGGCTTTACACTTTTTTCACTTTTTCATTTTCAGTGGCGGCCTTAGTACACCTACTCGGCATATACGGAGGTATTTTTCCCGATAGATAAAAGCGGGTATAGCATACCGCCATACCCGCAAAAATTATTCGTGCGTCAACCTGTTTATATGATTCAGGATCAAAAGTCTGTCGCTATCACTCAGTTTCCGCAAGCCTTTGACCGCTTCCGCTACAAGAGCGGGATCATCCACGCTATCGTCAAAAAACTGCGCTGGCGTTAAGCAGAAATAATCGCAGATTTCAAATAACCCCTAAACTGAAGGAAGGCTCTTACCGCTGGAAATGTTTTGAACATACCCACGGCTATGTCCCAATTCAAGACTCATTTGATATTCAGAAACACCCTTTTGAAGTCGAAGTTGGGTTATCCTGTTTCGCAAAAACTTGATATACATAGCGGCATCCTCCTACCGCTATATATTGTATTACATTTCGGAGATGTATTATGTGGCGGTCAGACCCGATATTTAATTGAAACACACACGGAAAGATGCTATAATTATGGAAAGCAACTTTTGTAGGAGGCGCAAAATGGCTCTAATTACTTGTCCAGAATGCGGAAAACAGATCAGCGATAAAGCCCCCGCTTGCATCCATTGCGGGTATCCATTACAGGAACAACAGACGGTTGCGCCCACAGTAGTAGCAACTTCTAAAAAAGTAGCAATACCGTCTTTCGTAGGTGCATCACCGCAGAAGATCCCCGCTATTAAAGTTGTCCGTGAGATTACGGGCATGGGGTTAGCTGAAGCAAAAGAGTTTGTCGAACAAGCTGCACCCTATGTGATCGTCAAGGACGGTCTAAGCGATAATCAGGCAAATGTCATTGTCCAGAAGTTTAAGGCAGAAGGCGTTGACGCACATATATTT
The DNA here is from genome assembly GCA_030530045.1 of Phoenicibacter congonensis. Lineage (GTDB taxonomy): Bacteria > Actinomycetota > Coriobacteriia > Coriobacteriales > Eggerthellaceae > Phoenicibacter > Phoenicibacter congonensis_A. The sequence goes on along the minus strand of JAUMVS010000023.1, from coordinate 6,020 downwards.
GCATCCGATGCGCCTGTCACCTTTGTAAGCCATACCAAAGACAAGGATATTATCAGTTGTCCGCAGTGTGGCTCTACGCAGTATCACGCTGGCGCAAGAGGCTTTAGCTTGATAACTGGATTTGTGGGGAGCGGCAAAACTGTATTGACTTGCCTGAAGTGCGGAAATCGCTGGAAGCCGGGAAAGTAATGGGTACTTGCACATTCTGCGGACATAGCCGTATATATGGGGATTATGAAAACGCAAAGCAACGGTGTTTTGCAATCGTTGAAGAATTGATATATAATAATTCAATAGATTGTTTCTTAATAGGGGATTATGGTAGTTTTGACGCTATTGCTGCCGCTGTATGCCTCTCGTTAAAAAAGAAGTATCCCCATATACAAGTGTGCCTTGTATTGCCGTATTACCGCCCACATTTGGATGAATATGATAAGGAACGGTATGCAAAATTTGACAGCGTAATAACTCCCGGATTGGAAAACACGCCACGCCGCTTTCGGATATTAAAATGCAATGAATATATGGCAGATCAGGCAGATACCGTTATCGCCTATGTCAAGTATGACGGTGGAGCTGCTAAAACACTGGCATACGCCCAGCGGCGTAAAAAACAAATCATCAACATAGCAAGCGAGAGGGAATAATTATGGCTTTAGTGAAATGCCCTGAATGTGGCAAAGAAATTAGTGACAGAGCTGCCGCCTGTATCCATTGCGGTTGTCCGATTCAGCAAGTACATACTGAACAGCAGTATGCACCACCCAAACAAGAGGTCTATCAGGAACATAGTCCCTCCGTTGGTATGGCTCAGAGGGACAAAATATTCGTAATAGTCTTATCTGCAATATCCATAGTGTTCCCGCTACTTTTCAGTCGTGAAATAGGATTCAGGTCTATCTCCTTTGTCCTGTCTGCATTGCCCTGTGTGGCATTGATCCTGTTGGGGATATTCCAGCCCAAAAAGAAAGACTTGTATGCAGTGCTTGCATTGACCTTTGGAGCAGTTATAAACTTCATCGTGCCGCAATTTTTTTACCGTGAGCCGCTTACAATCCTCGGATTGATCAGTTATATCGTGTTCTTCTCCGTGATTGTACTATACTGGTTGGCGGCAACTGGTGTGGTCAATAACAAGTCCATTCCTATCATTGCCACAGTTGCCTATGCTGTATTCGGCGTTGCAATGATTTTGGTTGCGTCCACCTATGGGCAGTATATGCTTATTCGGCGGCTTGTATCTGTTGTTTCCGAAGTGACGCTCTATTCCAGCGGTTGTATCCTGATCTGCGACTGCCTGAAGCACCGCCGCCCCAAGAAGCAAGCTGCCACGGCACAAGGCGGCAATTATGCCTATGTTCAGGATGCTCCTTCCACTGGATTTGCTGTACTTAGTTTCTTCTTCCCAATCGTGGGATTAGTTCTGTACTGTGTATGGCGTGATACACTTCCGCAAAGGGCAAAATCCGCTGGAATCGGCGGTTTGTTAGGCTTTGTTATCGGCGTTGTACTTGTATTTATCGCCTACGGTATTTTGCTTTCGTAATATAGGGGGGTACATACAATGAAAAGTTCACTTAGGATTGTATTTCCTGTTTTGTTGTTAGCAATATTATTGTCTGGTTGCGGATCATCCAAATATGATAATGCAATTAGCCAAATGGATCAGGGTAACTATCAAGCTGCATTGGACATTCTGAGCGGCATTACAGGCCATGAGAATGCCGCCGAAAAAATCAAAGAATGCAAATATGCTTTAGGTAATGAAGCTATTGCCGCTGAAGATTGGGATACAGCGATTTCTCACTTTTCAGATTTGGACTATAAGGATAGCGATGAATTACTTGAACACTGCTCTACCGAAAAAGGCATGACAGAAAACGCAGATTATGATTTCCTTGCTGCAATGGAAAAATCTGTGCTTGATCGCATTGACAGTGTTAGCAGTACCAACTACGACAATGCTACTGTTGTGAATACAGAATTAGTCTATGTAGAGAAGTACAAAGACGCTGCTTTCTACGATGCAGACTTGAAGGCTCTGGCTGAAAAATATGTTGAAGGGCTTATTATCCAAAAAGAGGCATTGAAAGAACTTCGGGATGGAGATTTACAGGTCAAGTGGCAGAGAGGGCTTGTGTATCGCTATGAAGTTCTGCGTGATCTATATGAAAATTACGGTTTTTTAGCTGACAACACAGATTTTATTGCTACATATGTTTCTGCTTGCGACTCTCAGAAAGAATTGCTCGATGGCATGGAAGCCCTGATAGATGATATTGTCACTCAGATGACAGAACTTGATTCTTTGTGGGTTGATAATCACAAGGTATTTTGTACGCTGACAAATAACACTGATTACCGCTTTAATGCGACTTTTGAACTGGATTGTTTGGATGCAAACGGAGTAATCATTGAAGAAACCTCAACTTATGTTGATGATATTGACGCTGGGAGTAGCTACCAAATTTCTTTCTATGTTAGCGATCCAGATTCCATTTACTCCTTCAACTATGAGGCATATTTTGATGCAATTTCTCTCGCCACTCCAACAAAAGAGATAACCACAGTACAGCAAACATACGAAGATATGCAAAATGCAACAGATCACCTCAGCTTAACCAACAACGGTTACACCATCAAAGGGTATCCGATTTCTAAAGATAGCGTAACCAAAATTGGTGATCAGCTTGTGGTCAATCAGGGCGTGATTTATGAAGAGATTGGTGCTGGCATAGACTTGTATTGTGACTATGGGCTTTCTCAAGTGCTGGATGAAGCATTTTTTATAGTCTTGACTGGTGAAGGTACTGATCCTGAAAACTGGAATGATCTTTCTAAAGAACTGTACGGCTTTATATCCACAGACGGAACAGACAAAGAAATAATAGGAAAGTTAGAAACACTGAGCTGCGTAAACGGTACTTTTGATTATGAATTACGAAAGTACGAATTTGAAATTGCGGATTTGGGCAAAGCCGTTGAAGAATTACAGATTTCAGAAGAAATGTTCGGATATGTACTTGCCAAATTAAGTGAATATCCATCCGAAATTATGTTTGACGGCAACAGTGTCAGTATTACGCTTGAAGTCAAAACCTATGGTTAAGATTAAGGGGCAACCGCCTGTTAGGGCGGCTGTCCCTTTTCTCTTAATCCTCGTTTGAGAAATCCTCAACATCTTCCAATGACATATCAAACTTTTCCCCGGCTTCAATGGTATTGGAATAAGCATTGATGACCTGATAACCACCGTAATCATTAACTGAAAGATTTTGTGTTCTGGATTTTTTTAGCTGTAACCCTTGGGACGAAAGTTTCCGTCTAACCCTTTGCTCCCGCTTATGAACTTCGGTCTTGTATGCATCTGTGTTCCTGTAAAGCATTGCGGGTACAACATCTTCCAAATAGCACTTATCGCAACACCTAAAGGATGTAGCCCCCGCATCCACAATGGGTACAGGGCTATGACCACCGTTGATATATTCGCCGTCACAAAAACAGCATTTTCCTGTTGCAGGATATGTAATGTCCATATCTTATTCCTCGCTTATATTTCTGTAATTTTCAAGAATGCCGTTGACAAGCTGCACCAACGCACCACGGCTGATTATGTCATCCGGGCTAAAATCTGTGCTGTCCTCGATCCATCCAAAGGCGGCGGCTGTCTGCACCGACTGTAATGCCCAACCGTCATAATCAATGTTTTGTAGATTGTATTCTTGCGGCTCTACAAAGCGGCTCAGTACGGTCAGCACTTGAGCCCATGTCACAGTGCCGTTGGGATCATAGTTGCCCCCTCCAACGCCGTACACAATACCAGCCTTTGCAATGATCTGGACATACTCATAACACCACATATCGGCGGGTACATCCGCAAAGTGCTGTCTATTGTCAATGCTGAATGCTGCAATGCTTTCATCGTCCAAAAGGCGGCAAATGATAGTGGCAAGCTGCGCTCTTGTCAAGCTGTCCTCCAAATGCAGATCGCTATCACCGTATCCCTGTAACACAACTGAGCGGGACATATCAATAGCGGCTTTGCCGCATACAAGGGTAGGTGTAAGCTCTGGCTCGACTTCCTCTTCAGGATCGGGATCAGGCACAGCGGGAACAGACGGTCTATGCGGGGGTCTAATGTAGATAGGGGGAGAATAATCATCCTCGCTGTCATCATCCTCCTGCGGCGGCTCAGACGGCTCTACGGGGGTATTTGTGTCATTATCGCTGTTGTCATCGTCCTCTGGCTCTTCGGGCTGTGTCGGCTGTTCTGGCGTGTCCTCGCCACCGTCATCATCCTCTGGCGGCTGTGTAGGCTGTTGTTCGGGAATATCGTCATCTTCGCCGCCGTCCTCTGGATCGTCAGGCGGGGTATCGGGATTAGTAGGCTCAGTGTCAGGCGTGGTATCGGGATCGGTTGGCTCGTCAGTATCAGTGTCGGTATCTTCGTCCTCTGGCTCGTCCCCCACTTCAGGCGCAAAATATTCTGCCGCTTGTTCATCGATCAAATAGACCAGCTTTGCGGTATCTGTACTTGCGGTCAAAGGCAAGGGAACTTTTTGTCCTGTGGTTTCTTCGTAATACCCTTCACCGTCCTTTTGTGCATCGGAAATTGTGAGCGTTCCAACAGAAAAAATATCCGAACCAAACTTTTCGTTTTCCGTTGCATTTCCGCTAATCAGACAATCGGATATGGTCATAGTTCCACTATTAAACAAGCCGCCACCCGCTGTCGCATAATTATCTACAATGCTACAACCTTCGACTACCACAATTCCAGCATTTGATATTGCGCCGCCCTGAATATTAGTACGGTTATTTGCAAAAGAGCAGTTTTGCACTGTAAGAGTTACATTTGGCTTTATGCAAATCGCAGAGTTTGTTGCGCCGCTGAAGCTACACCCTGACACAAGAAATAGATTGTCAGAAGTAAATCCACCGTAAATATCAATAATAGTTTGCGTGGTTTCCGCATCTCCCACAAATTGGCAATTAGTAATCTCAGTAGTGACTCCTTCTGATCCGCTACCAACAATCACCCTCGAAGCGGATGCCAGAAATCTAAATCCACTTACCTTTGCGCCGTTTCCCATGCGGAATAAATCTCCTGTATACGACTCAGCATTGGTGAGCGTGATTTCTTTTTCAGTTTCCAGAATATTGGCATTCAGTGTAATAGTTGCCGCAATCTGAATCGTATCTCCATCTTCAGCGGCGGCAACAGCGGCTTGCAATTCGTCCAGAGTGGATACCACAACAGACGTTTCTTCCTGTGGCTCTTGCGGCTGCGGCTGTTCCTGTGTCTGCGGCGGCTCTGCATCGTTTGGTGTATCCTCCGCATAGGCAGGAGCGGAAATGCCCATAATCATGGCGATTATAAGTAATGCGGTTATGGTTTTGCGTTTCATCGTCTGTCCTCCAATTCACAGTTTTTTGCCGTCATTGAAGCAACTAACTCTGTAATTAGGGCGGCTTCAACCTCCGTAAGTCCGGATATATCTAATGTCCTGCTATTGGTGCATCCCAATAGATAATCCGTACTTACACGGTACAGCGTTGCCAGCCGCACCAGAATAGAGTAAGACGGCTGCCTCAGATCGTTTTCATAAGCACTCACCGCACTTTTGGTCACGCCGATCAATGCCGCAACTTGATCTTGCCGCAAATGCTTGTCCAGCCTTAATTGCTTCAATTTAGATGCAAATTGTCCTATCATGTGCATATCACCTCTCTATGCACCATGATAACGATAGCAGTTTTTGGATTGCAGTTGGGGGTCTACGGTTTGCATTTTGTTGACTGGACGCAAGAAAGGCCACCCCCCGCAAAATGGGAGTGGCCTTCAGTGCAAGCACAAAGCTATAATACCCTGATTGCAACACACAGAGCAGTTGTGCATTGAAATCAGGGTATTATGAGTGAGGAATTGAGTTGGTTTTCATTTGTCTAATTGTAGGCAGTGGCCTCGACCTCGGCAAACGGCATGCTGCTGTCGGCATCCGGAACGCAGCAGTCACCGG
>JAUMVS010000234.1 GCA_030530045.1 Phoenicibacter congonensis | reverse complement strand
GTACCTTGATGGACGTGGCTCCCGTGTCCGCCTTCTCCACTACCTTCAGGTTGTTGACCACATACGCCTTGCGGGTCTTGAAGTCGATGAATAGCGGGCAGAGCACCGGGACGTGGGACTGCCCGGACAGCCCGTCGGTGTCGAGGTTGAAGCCTCCCTGGGAGCGGTATCCGGAGTCAACCGCGTACAGCTCCCTCTCGACCGGCTCGGTGTCAAAATAAGTGATTCCTGCTGCCATTGTTGATGATGGTTTTTACTGTTTGTTGTTCTTCTCGGCCGCGATCCTGTCTGTCTTCTCCTGCACGGCCTTCAGGAGCGGGTCCTCCTCCGTGTCGCCCTGGGCCTTGTCGGGCTTGCGGCTTCCGGAGTGCGCGGCGTTGGCCAGCGCCTGCTCGTCGTCCTTGTAGGACTGCTCCACGGTCTCGGCGAACGCCTTCGCCGCGTCCTCGTCCTCGAACGTCCTGCCGCTTATGATCGGCATATAGAACGACTCTCGCACACCCTTCTCTTTGAGGATGGAGGCTATCGAGGTCTGGAAGCCCTTCTGCTTCGTGGCGGCGTCCTGCTCGGAGAACCGCTTCTCCAAAGCCTCAAGCCTTTCGGCGAGCGCCTCGGCCTTATCCTCCTTCTTCTTATCGTCAGGCTTCGGTTCCTCCTTCCTCTTTCCGTCCTTCAGGCCGAATCTCTCCTCGTAGTCGGATACCGCCCTGGCCGAGGCCGTGGCGACCGCCTGCGTCACCCTGAAGTCCGAATAGGACTCCGTAACCTGCTGGAACGTCACCCCCTCGACGAGAGTTGGCACGTCCTCCTCCTTTGTCGCCGACTTGGCCAGCTTCCTGGCCACCGGCTCCAGAACCTTGGCGTCCACCCCAGGAAACTTCTGTTGCAGAGCCTCGATGATTGTCTTGTACATAAAAGCTTTTGTTTTTGATACGTCAACAACTGCAAAAATAGGATTTCAGCGATTTCCCGGAGAGCGGCGCGCCCGCCATCCCGTGAATCCCGCCGCTATGTTCACGGATTTCGCCCGGACTCGGCCTTTTTGCTGCCATCCTCATCCTGCTCCTTTCCGATCTGTTCCAGCTCCTCGTCAACCTGGTCGGTCATCCCGATGAACAGGATCCCGCTCTTCTTTGACATGAAACCGTTGTTCTTCGCGGACGCGGCGCAGTCGATTTTCTCCTTCAGGCTGTCGATGGTGTACGGGGTTATCTCGACGGATATGTCGATGGACTCGCACGCCTTTCTGAGCGACGGGCACACGGAGCCGATGGCCGACGCCAGGAAGTTGTACCTCCTCTGGAGGAACTCGCCAATGGTCTCGGCGTGGTTCTCCACGGCCAGCAGCGTGGCCATGAACATGTACCGGAAGGACACGCCGGACGCGATCTGCCCCATCCCCTTCATGTTCTCGAACGTGATCCTCGGCGTGGAGGTCATGGCGTAGATGTTGTCCAGAAGCGTGTTTATCTCAAGGCGGATGGCCTCCGGGGTCTGGTCCCACGTGAGGTAGTACGCGTCCGCGCCGTCCTCGGTCTTGATCACCCTCCTCCTCTCGTCCTGGCTGCCCAGCCCCATGTCTCCGGACAGGTCGCCCTTCAGGATGAGGTACGGGAAGAAGTGGTAGTCGATGCAGTCGGCGTAGTCGGAGAGCACCTTCTCCAGCCTCTTCCTCTGCGACCTTATCCCGTGGCACAGGCTCTCGTCCCTGCGGGCATAGATGCACGGGATCTTGGAGAACCCGTGGCGGAAGCTCTTGCCCTCGTCCAGCGTCCACACGCCGTCAGACTGCCGCCACACCAGCACCTCGCTGTCCGTGACGGTCTGGAAGTACTCCACTGTCCTTCTGTCCTGAAGCGTGTACTCGGTCACGGTGTAGGCCCTGCTCTGCGCCACGTAGTCCCCGGACTCGTCGAAGAACGGATAGAGCGTGTCGCCCCTGAACGGCGACCACACGGCGCACCTCAGCCTGCCCTGCGGCCTCCTCGTTCCGAACAGACCGCGGACCTTCGCGGCCACCTTCGCCCAGCAGCCGCCGTCCTCCCTGACGTACCAGTACTCGACCACCTCCTGCTCGGACAGCCACGACCTCACCACGCGCTTGTTCTCGTAGCGGATCTTGTTGTCCCTGTTGACCGCCTGGATCACGGAGTACAGCTCGTCCTCCCCCGGACCGTTCGCCCTGTAGTCGAGTATCGGGTCCTTGCCCACAGTGAAGGCCGTGTGCAGGTTCACGATGTCACGCTCCACCGGGAGCGCGACCCTGTTCACGTCCTCGTCCTGGTACACGGCGGGCCTTATCGTCTTTCCGTCCTCGCCGTACTCTGCCTCCCTGAC
>JAUMVS010000233.1:1471-2340 GCA_030530045.1 Phoenicibacter congonensis | reverse complement strand
TAATCTGACCCTCGCCGGGGCCAATCCAAAGCACGTTCGGGTGGCAGGCGTCTAGAAAAGGTTCGATATCGTTGTCGTAGTACGCAAGCAGTACCCTTGCCGATAGTTCAGCGATGTCTTCGCAACGCATGTTGACCTCCCGCGCCTCTTGTTGGTGCAATGATAGTCCTAAAGGGCGACAAGGCGTGCTTCGTATGATTGACGAGATGGGAAACGCACCCGGTGAGGCCGCTGTTTGACGGGGTGAGGGCATGGGCCGGCTTCGCCCTGGCACTTCCATGCCCCATGGTGCTTTTCCTGCAACGCCGTGTTGCTGGGAAGCGAGGTTTGCAACCAGCTTTTTCGGCGTCTCCGACGAATCGAGCTGCTTTATATAATTTCGTGTATTTGGAATACACCTTTTAGAATAGAATCGTGTATTCTAAGTACATTATTTTGGAAGGAGCAATCATGCGCCGAGCGATTGAGAAGGTAATTGAGCAATGGGCCACCGAGGGAGATGGCCGGCCGTTGCTGATTCGTGGTGCGCGACGCGTTGGTAAGACGTATGCTGCCGAGGCGGTGGGCGGGCGTGTCGCCGGCTCTTCCTTCGTGAAGCTAGATTTTCAGACAGACCTAGACCTCATTGCGCCTCTCTTTGATGGGCCGACTGACGATGTGGACGCGATTATGGCACGCATCGGCGATTACAAGCGGGTCCCCTTGAGCAAAAGCTCGGCTTTCGTCTTGTTTGATGAGGTGCAGCTATGCGAGCGTGCTCTTAACTCCCTGCGTTTCTTCTCGGGATCGGGCTGGCGCGTTTGTGCTACGGGCAGTCAGCTGGGGGTGGCGACGCGCAAGAGACGGCTGCCGTTTCCAAGCGGCGTACG
>JAUMVS010000233.1:0-1461 GCA_030530045.1 Phoenicibacter congonensis | reverse complement strand
ACGCCAGGAAACCATGCATCCCATGACATTCGAGGAGTTCCTCTGGGCCCTTGGTGAGAATCAGATGGCAGACGCCATTCGCCGCCATGCGGAAACGTTCGAACCGTACCCCGCCCATAGGGATGCCTTGAGGTATTACTGGCTCTATCAGGTAATTGGTGGTATGCCGGCGGCGGTGCGCGCGTACTGTTTGACCCAGTCGCTCGACGAGGTCAGGGTTCAGCAGCGCGAGATTGATGAGACCTATACGGCGGATATGACTGATCCGGATAATGGGATCAGCGGCGTTGCGGCGCGCAAGGTTTGGCGATCCATCCCTGCACAGCTCTTGCGCTCATCAACAAAGAAGTTTAAGTATTCGGAGGTAGAGCGAGGCGGTCGTCGCGCGAAGCTTCTGGAACCACTTGAATGGTTGGAGGGCGCCGGGGTCGTAGCAATCAACAACATGACCGATTGTGTCCAGGCCCCTTTGGTCCCGTTTGACGACGAGGAAGGCAGTTTCTTTAAGGTATACCTTGCGGATACCGGTCTCATGTTTTACAAGTGTGCGGTTAATCCCCGGTTGTGGCTCGATGCGATGGAATCGGACGCGATTGTCGGATCGGCCGACTTCCGCGGTGCCTTGGCTGAAAATTTTGCCATGCAGGCTCTTTGCTCCAATAACTTGCAAACATACTACTGGACGCCTCCTTCATCCTGGAAAATGACGGGTGAGCTGGATTTCCTCCTGCAGACCGACCGCATGGAGGTCGTGCCAGTGGAGGTAAAGTCTGCACGCAACGTTCGTGCTCGTACCTTGGCCTCATTTATGGAAAAGGCTGGGGCCCCCTATGCGTACCTGCTCTCGGAGAACGACTTTTCCCAGGTGACGGCCGAGGGGGGAGCTGAGATACGACAGATTCCCCTGTATGCTGCGCATTGCATCGGGAAGGGTTGCGTGAAGGCAGGAATGTAGGCGCTGTTTGCTGTTCGGTAGGGTAACTGGTGCGCACGAAAAAGGACCGTCTCTTTGTCACGACGCAGCGCATGACATTGGGTTAAGATGAGCAGCGTTTGCCAAACCGCAGTTGGAGGATGCCTCGTGGAGAACGGGCCTACGTATAAGAAAGCTCACTTCCAGGAGCTCGTGGCTGAGATGTCCCAGCTGTTCGACGTGGTGCGTTTGGTCGATCCCATCAGCATGACGGCATACACCATTGAGGACGGCAAGCTTCATGCCCAGCCTGACAGCTGCTTCCACGTGTGGAGCAAGGCCGCCCGCTGCGAGAACTGTGTGTCGGTGCGGTGCTTCATGGAGCGCGACCGGTATTCGAAATTCGAGTTCATCGGTAGCGACATCTATCACGTGGTGGCTCAACCCGTGGAGGTCGACGGCAAGCGATACGTGCTGGAGGTCGTCACGGCCTCGAACGACAATGTGCTGCTCTCGGCGTTTGGCAACAACGAGTTTGTCGATCGCGT
>JAUMVS010000232.1 GCA_030530045.1 Phoenicibacter congonensis | reverse complement strand
TCTTCCAATTCAGTGTGGAAGCAACAAAGTCCTGAAAGACATGAACAGAAAGTACACTCGCGAGCAATACATGGAGCTTGTTTATAAGCTCAAAAGTGTTCGTCCCGACATCGCGCTTTCGACTGACATCATCGTTGGCTTCCCAACTGAAACTGAAGAAGACTTCGAGGCCACAATGGAAGCCGTTAGGGAAGTGAAGTATGCTTCGGCGTTTACCTTCATCTATTCAAAGCGCAAGGGAACTCCAGCTGCGAAGATGGAAAACTGTTCAACAAAAGAAGAGATTCAGGATCGTTTTGAGCGCCTAGCCGACTTAGTAGCCGATTGCGCGCATGACTTTAATGAGCCTTACGCAGGCAAAGCTGTAAAAGCTTTGATTGAGGGAACCTCTAAAAAGGACGAAAATATTCTTCGCGGAGTTTCTGCTCACTCACAGGTTGTGCATGCTCCAATTGAGCCAGGTAAAACTGTGAATGACTACCTTGGCAAAATCATCGACGTTAAAGTTGACGAGGCTAAAACCTGGTATTTAAAAGGCTCGATTATTTAAGCTGGAGCTCTAAACGGAGTCAAAGCCATTGCTTAAAAATAGCTAATTTTTTAGTAACGCGACAGCTAAAACAACGGAAATTCGCTTGATGTAGCGTAATTCAACTGGAGAAACGCAAACGCAAAAAGTAATCGTAATAGTGGGACCCACTGCCTCAGGTAAGAGCGAGCTTGCTCAGCGCATTTGCGAGGAGCAGAACGGGGAAGTAATTAGCGCCGACTCGATGCAAATCTATCGAGGTCTCGACATCGGAACGGGTAAAGTTTTGACTCACGAAATGAGAGTCACTCATCACGGAATCGACATTGTTGACCCTGGCGTTACCTATTCGGCTGCACTGTTTCAAAACTACGCAAGAAACTGCATTGAAGACATTCAGACCAGAGGCAAAACTGCAGTGCTATGCGGGGGCACTGGTTTTTATGTTCGCTCTGTCATCGATGATTACGATTTCTCAGAAGGGGAGCAGGACAATAACCCCGTTCGTGCGAAGTACCAGGCAATTGCTGAATCTAAATCAAACATGGAGATGTGGGAGCTCCTAAAGGCAAACGACGAAGAAAGTGCTTCAGTCATTGAGCCAAATGATGTTAAGCGCGTCATTCGCGCGCTTGAGCTCTTTGAGAGGGGAGAGTCCTACGCTAAAAACAGGGAAGAGCTAAAAAATATTCCTGAGAAAATTCCTTCTGTTTGGCTTGGTCTTAAAGTGGACCGCGACATTCTTGCAAAGCGCATTTCAAACCGCGTAGATAAAATGGTCGAAGATGGACTAGTTGATGAAGTAAAAAGCCTGCTAGATAGCGGTTTTAGAGAAGCGCTATGCTCTCCAAAAGCTATCGGCTACAGAGAGATTATCGACTATCTCGACGGGAATATAACTCTGGAGCGGGCGATAGAAAACATAAAAACAAATTCGCGACGTTATGCAAAAAGACAACGCACTTGGTTTCGCGCCGAGAAGCGCATCAACTGGATTGACGCCGACGTTCCCGATTTCGATTCTCTGACTAAAGAGTCACTCTCAATCATAAATCGCTATAATTAGATACATCATTTTGTGGTTGCCAAAATTTTTAGGCGTGTTTCTTAGCACAATACACAATGTTTTGTAGCTAGCATCATTAATAAGGAGAATATATAAATGCTGTGTCCAGAATGTGGATCTGATAGATTGCGCGTGACTGACTCTAGAGCTTGTACCGACGGTTCAATTCGCAGGAGAAGGGAATGCGACGATTGCAAGGCAAGATTCACAACCTACGAGCGCATTAGCGAAAAAGCTATTGCAATCGTTAAAAGGGACGGAACAGTTGAGCTCTATGAACGCAACAAGCTTCTAAATGGAATTGTGCGCGCATGCACTAAACGACCAGTCACTTTAAAACAGATGGAAAACATCGTAGATGACATTGAAGCGACCATTAGAAGCGACTACAAAAGCCAAATTAAAGCTTCGTCGCTAGGCGAGATGGTGCTTGACCACCTTGCAGAAATCGACGACGTGGCCTACATTCGCTTTGCAAGCGTCTATAAAGACTTCCAGTCAGCTCAAGAATTCGCTGATGCATTGGGAAAAATCCACTAATTTAACATAACATTTATGCTTCTTAAATTTAAAAAACTCGATGAAAATGCAATCCTACCTGCGTATTCTCGCGCAGGCGATGCTGCAATGGATATTTATTCATTAGAAGAATTAGAGCTAGCACCTCAAACTAGAGCGCTTGTGCACACAGGTGTCGCAATCGAAATTGAAGAAGGCTGGTGCGGCTTAGTGTTACCGCGTAGCGGAAATGCAATCA
>JAUMVS010000022.1 GCA_030530045.1 Phoenicibacter congonensis | reverse complement strand
TTTCTTGGCGAAGACCCCGACTCAGTTTTTAAAACGCTCGTGACCGTTGGAAAAAGCGGCGAGCATTACGTTTTCATGGTGCCAGTTGCTTGCGAACTCGACTTGAAAAAAGCTGCAAATGCAGTCGGCGAAAAATCAATTGCAATGATTAAGTCGAAGGAATTGTTGCCGCTAACAGGCTACATTCATGGTGGATGCAGCCCAATTGGGATGAAAAAACAATTCACAACCACAATTGATGAAACGGCTGAGCTCTACGACAAAATCCTTTTTTCTGGTGGAAAACTGGGATGTCAAATTGAAGCAACGCTGGCTGACTTGCAAAAAGTAACACCAGTAAAACTTGCCGACATCACGGTTTAAACACCTGCCGCACTGAGTGCAGCACTTCCCTGATGACGCCTTCAAGATGATAAAGACAGTTTCTTCTTTAAGAGGGCACCTTCGAAACTTTCCCTGCTTCTGACGCGCAATTTTCAGTTATTTCTTCTGCGAATTAATCTGAATAAAAAGCTGAGGTAACAAAAAAGGAAGGACACCCAGCATGTGAATGCCCTTCCTATATTCAACAGTCAACTCGCATCAAGTTAGCGAGTTCGACTGTAACGCATTTGGTGGAGCCGCGGGGAGTCGAACCCCGATCCACACCAAACCTCGCATTAGGCTCTACAAGCTTAGTGCAATTCGTCAGGCTTTAAAATGCTTCGGTCAATTGCACAAACGTCACATTCGATTCGAACTTTGTCTTTCTCACAAGCGAGCGGTCGAAGGTCTCAAAGGTGAGGCACCCCTAAAAATGACATCTGCATCTCGAAGCGGGGATATCGAGAGAGACGAGGCTGACTAAATTAAGCAGCCATAGCGACAGGAGCGAATCCTGCGCTTGAAGTTTTAGCTTTGCCAATTAATTTGACTTTACCCATTATTAGCGTGTTTAGGAGAACACGGCCTGCTCCTCATGCGATAACTTGCCATGTCGAAACCAGTCGGCCCCTGGTTTTTTTCGGAACGTGCCCAATTATACACGAAACCCCAGCGTAGGGGCCGGGGTTTTGATGTAGCTGAAAGATGTACAGCGAAACGTATAGCGTGGCTTTTAAAGAATCCAACCCTTTGAATAGCCATCAAGAATCTCATAACCTGCAGCTTTTAAGATGCGCTGCTGATAGGCAACATTGCTGCCATGACCGCCGTCTTCTGTTTTCTTAACAGTGTCGCGAGGGTTTGAGCCCATCTCAGCCCAGTTAAGATTAGCGCCAGCCGCCGCTGTGAGCGGAGTAGATGCCGAGCAATTAAGTATTGGCTTTTTCCCAGCAGCAAGTCGATAGATTGCGACGTTTTTCGCGCTGATGAAATCGTTTAACTCACCACGAGGCTCCATCAAAGTGCCAGGCACAGTGATTCTTTTGCCGATTCCAGCCGATACACTTGGATAGCTTAAGCAGCGAAGTGTTGCTTCCGTGAGTTCTTCAGGTGTGTGCTCAGGACCAACAGGCTCGACGCAAGTTGAGATGGTCATGCCCTCGTTGACGAGGTTATGAATTGTCTCGAAGCGGCGCTCAACAGGAATTTTTGTGTCAATGCCCTCGCGCATGCGAACTGCGTGGTAGGCACCATTTGCTCCTGCTTCGTGATACAAGCGAACATCTTCTGCGCTCATGTCATCGAAATTGATGAGCAACGGCATGTCAGGGTCAATAATCTCACGAACTGTTTGCACCATTTCTGCTGCTTTTTGCTTAGGATAGGTGCCCGTCGCGAGAAGCAAAATCAAATTCGCTCCGTCTTCAATGAAGATCTTTACGTCCTCAAGGACCTCTTCAACAGGCACTTCATATTTGCCCTTCTCGCGAACATCATTGCAGGCCGCAAAAGAACAAAACTTGCAGTTGTGCGGGCACGTTGAAGAATTAAGCCCGACCTGAGCGTGCACTTCGGCCTTACCGTTACAAAGTTCGAATTGAAGCTGACGGCCAGCCCACATTAAATAGCTTGTCAGTGGACTTTCGGGGTCAAGCTTGAAAAGCTCCAAGATTTCGTCTTCCGCAAGGCCCGCACCTGTGAGCCCTTTTTCTATGATTTCGCACACGCGAGCGCGCTGCGCATCAGATGGCTTAATGAACATATACTCCTACCAATCATCATTGTTTTTTAAAGCGCAGAACACTATATGCAGATTTGCATTAAATGTTATATTAAGACGAAACGAAGTCTGCTTCACAAATCTGCAAAGCAATATAAAACTCAATTCATCCACAACGGAGTCAATTCTTTCATGCAATTTCTAATGGAGCCATCGCGCCGTCTTACGACGCCTAAAGAATTTATTATGATGCTGTTGCCAGTGTCGGGAATTCTTTTTGCAATGGGCAGCTTCATGCTTTTGCCTAATGTTTACCCAGAAGAATATGTGCCCGAGACCTACTTCGGCTTCCTCATTGGATGCATGATAGTCTATCTTGTGCTGCTCGTGATTGCTTGCTTTTGGCCCTACCTAAGAAAGAAACTCGTCTATTTTTCAGGCATTATTCTAGTAGCCTTCATCGCGCTAGTAATTCTTGACATCCTCACACTGAAATCTGGAATTTTGCAACTGCCATTCATCCCCAGCCCCGACAAAACTCTCAGCTGCCTGACGCTTTACCCCGACAAGGTAATCCCTAGTTTTTTTGCTTCAATGCAGCTGCTGCTCACGGGCATTCTAATTGGCGCGGTCACTGGATTTTTGACAGGCGTAATTATGGGCTGGTCGCGCGTTTGCAACTACTGGCTCTCCCCTGTCCTCAAACTAATTGGACCTGTGCCTTCCGCTGCATGGCTGCCAATTGCTGTAGTCATCATGCCAACGAATCACGCAGCTGGCCTTTTCTTGATTGCACTTTCAGTTTGGTTCCCACTCACGCTCATGTTGTCATCAGCAATTCGCTCAACAAATGTAAAGCTAGTTGAAGCAGCGCGTGTAATGGGCGCAAGCGAAACCTACATTCTCTTCCATGTGGCGCTTCCCAATGCTCTGCCTGCAATATTCGACGGACTTTTCATGGGCCTTTCTGGCTCATTCGGAGCACTTGTAGTTGCAGAAATGCTCGGCGTAAAAGAAGGCTTGGGCTGGTATCTCAACTGGGCAAAATCATGGAGCGACTACGGAAGAGTCTTTTCCACAACAGCAATTTTCATCATCATCTTTTTTGTGCTGATTGAGCTTTTGTTCTGGGTTCGCAAAAAAGTTTTGAAATGGCAAAACGGCCTGGTTAGGTGGTAGTTATGGCTGTAAATTTGCTTGCAAAAAATATTTCGCAAACGTTTAAAAACGAAAACCGCGAAGGCACATGTGCTCTGCGCGGCTTCAATTTTGAGACGAACAAGCCAGAAATCGTTGGCATCGTTGGGCTTTCTGGATGCGGAAAATCAACATTCCTTCGACTTGTTGCAGGGCTCGACAAACCGACAAGCGGTGAGCTAATTTATAACGGCAAACCAATTGAAGGACCCGATTACAACCGCGGTTTCATTTTCCAAAGCGCCACGCTTTATGACTGGCTAAACATTTATGACAACATCGCTTTTGGTCTAAAAGCACGTAAAGTGTTTAAAGGCCAAGAGCAAAAAGTTGATGAATACATCGAGCTGATGGGGTTGAAAGGCTTTGAGAAATCCTACCCTCATCAGGTTTCCGGAGGCATGGCAGCACGTGCGTCATTCGCCAGAACTTTTATTCAAGAGCCAGAACTAGTCTTGCTAGACGAGCCACTTTCGGCCCTTGATGCATTCACTCGCATGGGCATTCAAAAAGAGCTGTTAAACATTCAGAGGCGCACACAGGCAACATTCATTCTTGTTACGCATGACCTTGAAGAAGCAGTGTTCCTGTGCGACAGAGTCGTGGTAATGAGTGAGAGGCCAGGCAGAAATGTTGGAGAGGTGACAATTGACCTCGAGCACCCGCGCGACAGGACTTCTGCTGAGTTTATTGACTACAGAAAAAAGATTTTGGGACTCTTTCCTCAAGAATTTCGAGAAAGAGTAGAATTTTAGCAACTTGTTAGCTTTGGCTAACCATACATAAGGAGGATTTAATGGAATTATCGAGACGAGACTTTTTGAAAGTGAGCGGTGCTGCAGGAGTTACAGCAGTAGCTGTGGCTGGCATGGTTGGATGCTCATCGAGCTCAAGCGACTCAAGGAGCGATACTAAAACATCAGAATCAAGCCTACTCCCTGCAAAAATTGGTTACTGGGGCGGCACTTGCGAAGCAGAAATCATGATTGCTGAAGCAAAAGGCTACTACAAAGAATGCGGCATTGACGCTGAAGTTGTAAAGGTCACAAACGGCGTTTCTGAAATCGTCGCAAACAACGAAGTCGACTTCTGGCAGCAAACTCCAGACGTTTTGCCAGCACTTTACTCAGGCCTCAAAGTCAAACTCATCGACAATGCACACACTGGATGCATCCAAGGCGTAGCAACAAAAGAGTCGGGCATCAAGAGCTACAAAGACCTCGAAGGCAAAAAGATTGGCCTCATTTCCGAAGGAAACATGGCACAGCTTTTCATCCAGTCTCTGATGAAGCAAGCTGGCATGGATTACTCAAAGACAGAGTGGATTGCGTACAGCGACGGCGGCCCAGCAATGGCTTTCAAAGCTCTCGAAAACAACGAGATTGACGGTCTCACCTGGTATGACCCCTACTGCGAAATTGGCGAGCTGGCTGGTTACACAAAGTTCTTCAACAACGCAACCGATGAAGCATACAAAGACTACACATGCTGCTTCATCGCTGCAACACAAGACATTGTCGACAAAAGCCCTGAGACCTGCAAAAAAGTTTGCCAGGCAATGAAGAAGGCAGCCGACTTTATTACAGCAAACCCAGCTGAAGCCGCAAAGATTATTCAAGATAGTGGCTACGTTACTGAGTCGGCAAACATTCTCGAGTCGTTCGGCATCAAAGACACCTCGCAAGACATCCATGAGCGCCTGCTCAAGAGCTACACATTCTGCAATGGTGATAAAGACATGTATGACAAGAGCGCAACAAAGAACTGGGATATTCTCTACTACGGCACCGACGTTATGACTGACGCTCCAGCTGCTGGCCCTGGCTCTTCCGAATATGAAAAATACATCGCTAACCTCGTTGAAAAGGGATATAAATACCTCGGAGAATAATCGATTTCAGAATTTAGTAAGTTGTTTAGATTAGTTTTACAGAGCCTCCGTCAAAGAAAAGTGCAAAGCATCGCGCTAGGGGCAACTATTGCCGTTAGTGTCGCAGCTTTCACGGCGCTTCTTCTGCTTGGCGGAGGCGTCTATCAAGGAATCGAGCTCAATGCTGAGCGTTCTGGTGCGCAAATTCTCATCGTTCCAACCGAAGCTGAAAGCGAGCTTGAAGACACCGACATTCTCTACACTGGAGCGCCTGTGGGTGCCTACATGGACGCATCTATTGCAGACCAAGTAAAAGAAATTGAAGGCGTTGACGACGTCACGAGCCAGTTCTATGGTCAGACTCTCGCCGCAGCATGCTGCTCTGCGGATGGAGCTACTAAAATCGTTGGATTTGACCCAACAACCGACTGGGTTATCAAACCTTTCGCTCTCACAGAAATCGAGGGAGATCTTGCAGACGACGAAGTGGTTGTCGGCTACAACGTCACGGGCTATGCACGCGGAACTGGTAAAGTTCTCGGGCACGATGTGAAAGTAAAAGCATTCCTCGCAGAAACTGGCACCTACCTCGACAATTGCCTGTTCATGAGCAACAAGGCCGTTCGCGCTCTGTCAAAAGAGACGCAGGGTTTCGACCACCTGTGGGAAAAATATGGCGACGCCGACAACCTTTGCAGCGCAATTCTCGTTAAATGCGACGAAGAGAAAGAATCTTCGATTGCAGGCAAAATTAAGCGATATGTCAAAGGCGACTACTCAACGATTGTCCAATCATCTGTTTTAAACAGAACGCAGAAAAGTTTCGACATAATTTTTGGAGTGATGCTTGGTTGTGCACTGACACTAATCGTTGCATCAATTTTGCAATTAATCGCACGCTTCTCAACTCTTGTTTGGGACAGGAGAAGTGAGCTTGCGCTGTTCCGTGCACTTGGCGCAACAAAATCGAATTTGAGTGCCCTAATTTGCGGAGAAGCATTCTTGCTAACAGGCATTGGTTCAGTGATTGGCTGCGGCTTGGGTTACTGCATTTTCCTCGGAATGATCCAGGCACTGCAATACAACACAGCATTTCCATTTAACGCACTATCGCCACTTCAAACCGTCGGTGGAATTCTAGCGATTGTAGCCGTGTTCTTCTTGATTACACTCCTGTCAATCATTCCGCCACTGCGTCAATCGTCTAGCATTGACCCAGCTTCAGCGATGAATCAAGTGGACATTGGGTAGGGTGAACAATGGCTGAAACGATTTTAAAACTCGAACACATCTCGAAGACCTATTCCGAGCAAATTCTTGAAGACATTAGCTTCTCGCTCGAAAAAGGTGAGAGCATTTGTGTCATGGCGCCTTCTGGAAAAGGCAAGTCAACGCTGCTCTCAATTGCAGGGCTTCTTCTCGCTCCAACGGAAGGAAATGTCTGGATAAACGGAGTCGAGACAACTTCTCTTTCCGACAACGAAAAAAGCAAACTTCGAAGCGAGACGATTGGCTTTTTATTCCAACACACGCAACTCTGCGGCGCACTTCGAGCGCACGACAACATTTCCCTGCCGTCATTTTTCAACAAAAAAGAATCGCGTCTTAGCAAGCAGGAAATCAACAAACAGGCCGATGCCATGCTTGATCGCTTCGGATTAAAGGACAGGAAATACTACTTCCCTAACCAGCTCTCAATCGGTCAGAAAAGGCGCATTGCTTGCGCACGTGCATTGTTCCTGCACCCTGAGCTAATCATTGCTGACGAGCCAACGAACGACCTCGATGAGGCTAACAAACAAACGGTCATTGAAGCTCTTTTTGAGGCAGTGAAAACCGGAGAGTCAGCTTTGCTCTTCGCCACACACGATGAAGAAGTAGCCAAGCTAGCTGACAAAATCATCAACCTCTAATTAAAGTAAAAAAGAGCCCGGATGCGGGCTCTAAAAAATCTCTATTTAAACCAAAGAACTTTGCAGACTACACGCTCTGTTTTGGGATGTCGAGACCCTCGTCGTTATCTTTCTTGATTTTGACAAACGAGATGATAGTGACCACAGCCGAAACTGCCATGCAACCAAAAACGATGGCGCGGGTTGTGTGGCAATGCATGCCTGCTTTTCCGCAAACGCCAATGCCAATTGAGGTCATGATTAGGCAAATTACAACAATCGTGACAATCAAGCCAATCAGGCAACAAAGGCGTGCCATGCGCTCGTTTACATAGGTTGAGCAAACGATTAAAGCAATTCCAATGAGCGAAATGAGAATCACTGCGTAGAAAGTCCAGTGGCACTTCATTGGCATCGTGCCACCCGAGGCGAGGTCAACTTGAGAGCTGCAACCGCCCAAGACATAGCTCACCAAAAGCGCAGCCAAAAACGCGATGAAGTTAATGGCGCTAAGAATTCTCCACTGCAAATCGTTCATTAAGTCTCCTTATTGAAAGCCAAGATAGGTTTTGATGTCGTCCATCTTTTCAATTGTCTCATAATAGCCGAGCCAATAGAACAGCTCCATGCGCTCAACATCGGGCTCAAGACGCGAAACTGTCTCGGTCGTGCCAGGGCAGAGCAAAAACACCTTGCCTTCCTCGGCAGCCTTCTCGCCCGCCTCGCACTCGCGATTGAAGTTCGCTGCATCGGTTTTCATAATGTCGGCCAGCACTGGGAATTCTTTTTCATACATGAGAGCCTTGTGGTCAATTTTCTCTTCACGGCGAAAACCAATTGGCCTGTTTCTAATCAGAAGAATTTTTTCGTAGCCCTCATCAACTGCCCAGTCCCAAGGGTTGCTTCTGCAGCAGCCACCGTCAAGATAGGGCACGCCGTCAATCATCACAGGTTTTGAGACATAGGGCATCGAGGCCGAGGCACGAATGCCTTGGAAAATGTTTGAGCACTTGCCGCGCTCCATCGCTTCTGGCTTGCCAGTCTCACAATTTGTAACGAGAGCAGCAAAACGGCGCTCAGGAGAAAAGAAACGGTCGTAATCAAAATCGAGAACTTTTGGCGTCTCATTGAACACGAAGTCAAAGCCGATGACACCCGAGTCAGTAAAGAGCGGAAGGACACCAACGTAGCGAGGGTCCTTTCTGTAGCTTGTGTTTACGCGAATTGCACGTCCAATGTTGCCAGCGACGTAACACATGCCAGACATCGCGCCAGCTGAAACACCGATGGTTGCTTCCATGTTGATGTCGTTTTCCATGAGCGCGTCAAGCACGCCTTGGGAGTAGACTCCGCGAAAAGCGCCACCTTCAACAACGGCACATCCTCTTGTGATTTTTTTGGTTGCTTTACCTGTAGGAAGAGCAGGTAGAGGTCTATATTTCTTTGAATCAGTCATGACTTTATTCTAGTTCATTTCGCGAATATGGCGAGTCTAAACTAGGCTTATTACGCGCTAAATTTATGCAGAAATTTACCCCCAAGTTCACACCAAGGGAGAACAAACTAAAGCTTAAACCCACGTTTTGAGGCAAGCTTGAAGAGAATAAACTGGAGCTTAGTTAAGGCTAAAAACTATTTCTCAATTTTTACGTCGGTGAGCTCAACATCGCTGTGCTCGCGCGAGCAAAGAATTGCTACGAGTGCAATGACTGCAATAGCGATGAAGTAAAACGCAGGAGCAAGTTCGTTATGCGTCACTTTCACGAGCCACAAACAAATCATTGAACATGAGCCGCCAAAGATTGCGTTTGCAAGATTGAATGTGAACGCAAAACCAGTGAAGCGAATCTCAGTTGGATATTGCTCGGAGAGGTAGCTTGCAAGCGTGCCGTCGTTGATGCAGAGAAGAATTGCCATGACGATTTCTGCCGCAAGAATGACAACAAACTGCATGGTGGACATCAGCATAAAGCATGGAACTGTGAGAACAATGAAGCCAGCAGCTGCAATTGTGAGCATTCTTTTTCTGCCGAAGTGATCGGAAATCCAGCCCGACATGAAAATAAATGCGATGTAGGCAACGAGCACGATTGTGGTGATGGTGCCAGCGTGTGCTGCATCGTAGAGCAAAACAGTTTCGAGGTAGGATGGCATAAATGTGAGCACTGCGTAAAAACCAATTGCGTTTAGCATTGCAGTGCCGAAGCAAATGAGAGTGGTTTTTGGATACTTAAAAATAACATCGCGAACTGGCGTTTTAGCTTCTGCAGTTGCGCCTGAGCCTTCTGCTGCCGCACGCATTTGCTCATAAACTGGCGAGTCGGCCAAATGAGTTCTGATGTAGTTTGTAATCCAGCCGAGAGGAAGAGCAATCCAGAAAGGAATTCTCCAGCCCCAAGAAACTACGAAGTCGGCATTGCTTCCGCCAAATGCTGCAAACATTGCTGTCGCAAAGAATGAACCGATGAGAAGTCCGGTTGCAGTCGATGCTGGAACAGCTGAAACATAAAGGCCGCGCTTTTCCTTTGGAGCATATTCCGCAATGAACGTCGAAGCGCCTGCATATTCACCTGACGCACTAAACGACTGAACGCAACGGCAAAGAAGAAGCAGAAGCGGCGCCACAAAACCAATCGAGGCGTAACTTGGCAAGCAACCAATCAAAAAAGTTGCGGTCGTCATTACAAGAATCGAGATTGAAAGTGTCCACTTCCTTCCCTTCTTGTCGCCCATGTTTCCCCAGAACAGAGCACCAATTGGGCGCACTAAGAACGAAAGAGCAAACACCGCGAAGGCCGACATTGTGTTTACAAGCGGGTCGCCTTCCGGAAAAAAGACCAGACCGATAGTCACCGCGAAATAGGAATAACTTGCGTAATCAAACCATTCGATGAAGTTTCCAAGGAATGATGAAAACACGACTTTTTTGAGCATCGCCTGTTTTTCGTGCTCACTAATGTTAGATATGTCGCCCACCAGCGCTGTCCTTTCATTAAAAACAAGAACTTAAAGTTTAACACGCCAGCAGGCGAAACATGAAAAAGGGCTGCAGTGCCAAAGCAACATGCAGCCCTAAACTAGGCGATTTAACTGAAAAGTTCGCTAGCGCTAAGCAGCTAAATTAGTCCCACATTTCAGGACGAACAAGTGTTGTGTCCTTAACTCTGTTAGGGAAGTAATCCTCACAGCCACCCTCACGATAAACGTCAGCAGTGCAGCAGTGAAGACCGCCACCGAATGGATAGGCGTCACGAAGGTCGCAAGGAATAACGTTCATTCCGAGTTTGTCCATCTGCTCCATCTGGTATTTCTCAGAAGCCTCAACGACAACAGTCTTAGGGTCAAGAACGAGGCAGTTCATTGACAGCCATACGCTTGAGTAGCAAAGCTCAGGTGGCTCTGAGTGAGCAGGCTGAGCAGCTTCAACGATTTGCCAATCGTTTGCTTCAAAGATTGCGCGCTGTTCTTCAGGAAGAGGACGAACAGGGTTGTTGATGATCAGGCCTGGACGCAGTGGAACGAATGTTGCGTCGATGTGGATTGGATATGGGTCGCCAGGGAAGTTAACAGCGTGAATGCGGAGGTCTGGGTAATATCTCTGCATCCAGTCCATTGCTGCACGGTTTGTTGTGAGGCCGTGCTGAACAAAGATGTCTTTGCCCATACGCATCCAGTCAGCAGCATCCCACATTGGCTCAACTTCTGTTGTAACGAAGTCTTTTGCAGCGGTGCGCTGAAGGCGCTCTTCAAGAGAAATTGACTCATCGTAGTAGTTGTGTTTGTATGATTTGTCGGTCAAGCGAGGGCGAGGTGCCTGAGTCCACTTGAACTCTGGGTCCTCCTCGAAGTACTGCTCCATGAGTGGCCAGTATGCGAGGTACTCAAAGTAACGGCAGCGGAATGAGTTAGCAGAAGCCATGATCTCGTTACCAACAGTCAGAAGGATGTCACGAGGAGGCATGCAGCCCATCATTGAGTCGTTTGTAAAGTCAGGTGTAGCGATTTTCTGATTCCACTGAAGTGGTGTTGGACGGTCAACTTTAATGCCGCGGTCCTCGAGGATTTTTACGAGGCGATCAAGAGCAGCGTTGCCAGCCTCAACTGTGCGAAGTGGGCGAAGTCCCCACATGCCGCGCATGTCAGAGTCTACTGGAACTTTCTCAGAAGTAGCAGGCTCCTCTGGTGGAATCATGCCATTGTCGCAGCGACCAACGATGACGTGCTTCAGCGGATCCCAGTCGTTCCATGAGTTTACGATTTTTGTCATTTTTCCTCCTTAAAGAAACAACAAATCGAGCAAAAAATATTTTTTGGATTTGAACAATTTTGCATTATAGAACAATTAAACATGCTCTAGTTTTTAGTTTAAAAAATGCAACTTAAGAAGCGAAAAAATGAGGCCTCGAAAAAGACTTAAATTAGTCTTTTGGCTTTAGGGTTGCATACATAATCGCTTTGATTGTGTGCATTCTGTTTTCTGCTTGTTCGAAGACGTGTGATTGAGGCGACTCAAACACTTCATCGGTAACTTCCATCTCGGTAACGCCGAATTTTTCAGCGATTTTCGCACCGATTGTCGTGTCGGTGTCGTGGAAAGCTGGCAAGCAATGCAGAAAGATTGCACTTGGGTCAGCCTTTGCCATTAGCTCAGAAGTGACGCGGTAGGGCTGCAAATCGTGAATGCGTGATTCCCAAACTTCGTCAGGCTCACCCATCGACACCCACACGTCGGTGTAAATCACATGCGCCCCGCAAACTGCTTCGTCAACATTTGGTGTGATGGTAATTGTGCAGCCATTTTCTTTTGCAATTGGAGTGCAAGCGTCAATCACGTCTTGACCTGGTGCGTTCGACTCAGGGCAGCAAGCAACAAAGTTGATACCAAGCTTTGTGCAAATCACCATGAGAGAACGAGCTACGTTATTAGAAGCGTCTCCCATAAACACCAGCTTTTTGCCCCTCAGGTCATCGCCAAAAGCCTCTTGCATAGTCAAAACATCGGCTAGCATTTGTGTTGGATGCCACTCGGTTGTGAGGCCATTCCAAACAGGAACGCCAGCGTTAGCGGCCAGAGCTTCAACATCAGAGTGCGCAAAGCCACGAAATTCAATTCCGTCATAGAAGCGGCCAAGCACGCGTGCTGTGTCTTCAATCGACTCCTTCTTCCCCATCTGTGATGACTCAGGGTCGAGGTAGGTGACTCCCATTCCTAAATCCATTGCGCCAACCTCAAAAGAGCAGCGCGTTCTTGTTGAAGTTTTTGCAAAAAGCAGGACTATGTTTTTGCCTTCTAAAAAGCGATGCGGAACACCCTCTTTTTTAAGGCGCTTTAGCTCTTTTGCAAGGTCGAGCAAGTAATTAATTTCTTCTGTAGAGAAATCAAGAAGCTTCAAAAAATGACGCCCGCTGAGTGATACCGCCATTGTGTGTTCCTTTCAAGAAAGACGAAAAACTCGCGAAAAAACAAAGATTTGCGAGAGATTTGACAACCACCGTTTATTTAATTCTATCGAGTTTTTCAAAATTGGCATGCCACACGCTGGCTAAAGAGTTTTGTTTCGCATAAAAGAAACAAAACCTGCAACGCGAATGCCAGTTGTCGCCTTGCAGGTTTTGAATGGGGAGGTTATCTAAATTGCCAGTTGGCTTTTGCCTAGCTCACCTGTGTTGAGTTCGCTGAAGTTGTTCCATTTTGCTCGCCAGGTGTGCCCGATGGTGCGCCTTGCCCGCCGCCAGGTTGGGCGCCACCGCCTTGCTGGTCACCGCCAGGCCCGCCTGCGTTATTACCAGGCGTCATTGAGCTGTTCCCGTTAGAAGTGCCAGCAGTTAAAGTTGTGAGTTCCGTGCCATTAGCGAGGATTTTGTAGGTGCTGCCGCTAACAAATTTCGATGAACTTGCTTCGATGAATGAGTAGTTGCAGTTAGTCGTGAAACTCAAAATCACGTTACCTGACTCATCAACCACGCTCACGACATCTCCAGAATTGCCACTCACGGTCGCTGAAACTGAACACTGAGTTGAAGTGCTTCCGAAAGTTTGTGCCATACCGGCTGAGCCAATTGCCAGGAATTCGCCGCCGCTGATGGTTGCCGTGCCGTCATAGTCAAGCGAGCTGTTGCCGTCGTTTGATGGGCCACAAAGTGTAACTGTGCCTCCTGTCATCACGATGTTGCCGTTAGAGTCGATGCAGTCACCATCACTTGCATAGACCGTGAGCGTGCCACCTGTGATTGCAAGAATTGAATCGTCGGAACCAAATGGGCTTCCGCCTTCACCGCCGCCCTGCTGCGTGCCAGGCTGCGTGCCTGCTTGACTGTCAACGTTTGGCTCACTAGCGTCACCAGTTGCACCGTTCTGCAAGCCAGGTTGTGCATTTCCGCCACCAGAAGGTTGTGTGCCGCCTTGCTGAGTTCCATTAGTTCCGTTAGTTGAAGTGTCACCGCTTGGCTTGTCTGGAGGAGTTGTTCCGTTGGTTTGACCTGTGGTTCCACTTGGTTGTTCAGGAGCTGAGCCCTGGTTGTTTGCTTGATTTTGGTCGGTTGTGTCAGTTGTGCCATCGGTCGTCGTGGTTGATTTTGTTGCTGCATTTACGCCGTCATCCGATGCATAAATAGTAGATGTTGCGCCCGAGATTGTCACAGCCGATGCCTCAAAGCCCTCGTAACAAGATTTCACATCAATTGTGCCTGCGCGAACCTCAAGTCTCGAGTCGGCATGCACAGCGTCATCGCCAGCTGTGAGAGTCAAGTTTGCGCCGTTTAGCAAGCAAGAGTCGTCGCTATGAATCGTGTCGTCGGTGCTTTCAACTGCAAGCGTTCCGCTCTCGAGATAAACAAGTTTAGAGGCCTGAATTCCTTTGTCGGTTGACTTCAATGTGAATGTTCCGCCTGCGACGTAGACGAAACCTTTGCCGTCCTTTTCGTCGTTCGACGACTTGATGCAGTCGGTTGCAGAAGTGACATTGAACGTGCCATCTTTGATCATCACGCTGTCTTTTCCGTAGATGCCAGTTTTTGCAGAATTGATTGAGTAGTTGCCGCCCGTGAAACGCAAGTCATCTTTTGAATGAATTGCATGACCTGCCGTGGCTGTGACAGAAAGCGTTCCTGTGCCGTTAAATGTGAGGTCGCATTTGCTGTAGATTGTCGCGTCAATTTCTGCGTCATCGGCTACGACAAAACTCGAGCCGTCTTGCAGGTTGTTTGTCGTTCCATCAGCGAGCGTCACAAACACCTTGTCGGCGTTTTCCACATCGATGCATGCGCTAGAATCGCAGGTCAAGTTCACGCCCGCCAACACGAGCAGCACTTTTGCATCATCGGCGGTGTTCACGACAATCTGTCCATTGGCGGAAGTGCCGCTCACGACATATGTTCCCGCCTCGGTAATTGTCACCACCGAGCCTTGAGCGCTAACCCCGTTTCCGCTAACTGACGCGCTTGAGCTAGTAAACG
>JAUMVS010000231.1 GCA_030530045.1 Phoenicibacter congonensis | reverse complement strand
GCGTCTAGGTTAGCACTAGTTAACGCAAATCAGCTCAAAGAAATCAAAACACACCATTCGCTGTCAAACGCAACGGGGACAGTAAGGGGACGATGAGGTGTGAGGTATCGTAAAGTCACAGTTACTGATGTGTGTCACAGCTAATATACAAAGGGGACGATGAGTTCTGTACATGGTATAACACGGTCAAAATCAAACGATAATAACTATTGCAAGCAAAGAGTTACTGCGAGAGAAGCTTTTATGAATAACCAATATGATTACGATGTAAAAAATGACTTGATTGGCCTACTTGAAGCAAGAAAAGATTATTCGGGCATGCCAGAAATGTCTTTCTACCTAGAGCGGTATCACCAGGAATCGAATATTGACAAACAAAGCCTTCAAAGATTTCTGATTTATAGACTAGCCTCTGACTTAGAAGATAGGGGCATCCGTGAATTTGACTGTGATGTGTGCAAGAAAGTAACGGATTCCTATTTGAGGACATACACATGGCTCGATGGGTACAGCTGCAAAAAACAAGATGGAACTGAGATTAAATACGAGCTAAAAAACGGAATAACGACCTATAGGGGCGACACTATGACAAGCGCTTGGGTTCCTATAAAAAACTATATCAAGCTTAAATTGGGCGTCAATTCCAACCCCAAAGGAGATTCGTGGAAACTCTATTTTTTAAGAAATATAGGAGAAATAGAGTTGTCAGAAGAAGCGGGTCGTTTTCTGCGGTTGACGCACTCTATCGGCAATTTTATTCCCGTTCCCATGGGATTTAATGTTGGGCGCAGCGGTTACTACGGCAACTGGGATTCTTGGGATTTGACACTAACGCACATTTTCAATTGGTATGCTGACAACACAGATTCAGTGAAGCTTCACGACAATTCAGCACTACGACGATTGTTTGAGTATGCTCAAGAAAACTACATGGATTTTACTGTCAGAAAATGTGAAGTCTGGTTAGAGTCATTTGGCACATGGGAATCTTTTGTAAAAAAGAACTATCTTGATGCGTTTGTGGACGAACAGGGAGTGCCAAGGAAATTTTATTCGGCCCATTCCTTAGACAGGCCAATTGCAAAATCAAAGAACATTGAAGAATTTGAAATGTTCTTCAAGACCTGCAATGAATGCATAGAACAGCGGGGTAAACAAATTACTGAAGATAATAACAACCAATGGTAAGTTTTCCCCATTAAGGACTTGTCCAGAAAAGAAGATGTGTTGTGATTATTCATCCAACAGCGAATCCAAAAGCCACTCGCCTCTTACCTTGCTAGCACCCCACCAACAAAGTGTGCCGTGGTCCCATGCAGCGATTTCTTTTAAATAATCAGTGTTGTCAAAAACGTTTACGAAATCGCAAATTTGTTTAGCAATCGCTAAGTTATTTAACGAAGAGGCCCATCGCTTTTTTACTAGTTCGGGATCAATGTTATGCCCGCCAACTTCAACCCTTCGAGTTATCCTTTCAATTGCTAATTCAGTATCTTTAAGCCCAACATAGTTTAAAACCACCCGATAACCCCTCCTTTTTGCCTCTTCAATTCTTTTAATCGATGTTTTTCCGGCAAAAACTGTTTCATGCGTAAATGAATTGCGTTTCTCAAATAGTCTTCTTATTTGATTTACAGCGATTTTTCCAGCCTCTAATTGATCGCTTTGCGATTCAGGGTTTAGGCCGTTATCCCGAATGATTTCGTCGGGGTTCACTCGAGAAAGTCTGCTCGGAGTCGAAGAAAATTTCCAAAGATTAGACTTGTAAAGCGTAGTTTTTCCAGCACCATTAATGCCAGCGAAGACAATGTAATCGGGTTGCATTAAAACACACCCTTCGCTATCAACTCTCGCTGCTTCAAATCTAGAAAATAATCACAAACACAGAGAACAAAACCAACTTCGTCCTTGTCGTCCATCATTGCTAACGTCTGAGGGCAAGGACGCGAGAATTTACCGTCTTTGAGCCTAAGATAGACATCGTGAAGGTCAATGCAGTCATAACTTTCCTCGTCATCTTCTAAAAGCTTTTTGGGCCTTCCGGGTTTTTGTTTTATCGCGAGACGAGTTGCAATTTCACTCTCTGAAATTGACCAGGTATTGCCAACTTTTTCTGCTTTAATCACGCCATCGGAAATCATCTTTCTGACCCTCGAGGCAGAAACGTTTAACTCTTTAGCTGCTTCAGAAACTGACAACATGCTTGCTCCTTATATTTATTGCGAAGTCGCAATAATTATATCAAATTACGAGATTTCTAAAAGATGCACAACGGGGACGATGAGTCGACGGCGAATGGCGGCTACCGCATATTCGCTTGGCTCCGGATGAGAGCTTCGCTCTCATAAGTCGCCTGCACGAACGCACGCCCA
>JAUMVS010000230.1 GCA_030530045.1 Phoenicibacter congonensis | reverse complement strand
CCAGACAACACGGCGCGGCGCGGGGGCTGGACGACCGCTTAATCAAAGACCAGGACAAGGCGGAAAAGCTGCATGCAAAACATGCGGCTTTTCTGCGCGCCCAGAAGAAAGCGCTGCGGGCGCTGGACAGGATGACGGCGATGCAGCCCCAGCAGGGGGACTATATCAAGGGCATGCGGGCGTTTCTCAAGCTGTTTTACATCGACGGCCTGCCCATGAAAACGGCATGGGCGGAGGCAGGCATATCGGAGAGGGCGGCGCGGCGATACAAAGCGCAAATTCTTCAGGCCGCGCGGGGAAAATAAAACACAGCCGCCTTGCGTGTACAGGGCGGCTGTGTTATAATGCTTTTGTAGGCAGACGAGTGCTGCCGGTGGTTTCCTCCCGCTTCTGTTACAGAAGAAGGGAGGAATGTGCGATGACAGCGTATGAAATCATCATGGTTGTCCTTACGTTCCTGAGCCTGCTTATTGCAGTAGACGCCAAGAATCGGAAGTAAAAAGCGCGCCGCCGGTCAGCTACAACCCTGACCGGCGGCTTTCGCTTTTTAGACTCTCTAACTAAGCGGGAGAACCGGTGCAAAACGGCTTCTCGTCTGCCTATATTATAGCCGACAAGCAGCCCCGCGTCAAGCATGCGGGGCTGTTTCTTTGCAAAAATCAGAAATCTTCCTGGGCCATGCGTCTCCCTTCGTGAGAGGGGAGTGGATTGAAATTTTGTCGGCGGCTGTGGTATACTGTAACAATTGTCTTCCCTCGTATGAGGGGAGTGGATTGAAATACGGTGGTGATGACGGTCACCAACATGGGGGCGGGCCTCCTTTCTTGCGGGTCGTGTGTTGCTGTCCTTTTGATGGGTTTATTGTACATGTAGATATGTATAAATGCAATATCGGAATGGTGTACATATCTACATGTATCTTTGTTGTGAAAACTAGACATATTGACATGTATTTCGGTCGGTGATATCATAAGGATGAGGTGATTTCATGCCAATGAGTGAAGCGAAAAGGCAAGCGAACGCGGCTTACCAGAAAAGACAAGATGCGCTGACCATTCGGCCCAGCAAAGAGGAAGGGGCGCGGATTCGAGCCGCAGCCGCGGCCGCGGGGCTGAGTGTGCAGCGGTATATACTGGATATTCTGCGGCAGCATTTGCCGGAGGGGCCGGAAAACGTTGAAAAACGGGAGTAAATGTAGTAAAATAAAAAAAACCGAAGAACGGGAACAGGAACCGTTCAACGGCTGGGGTTCCCTCGACGTATTACGGCCTAGCAACCAGCGTCGAGGGGTTCTATTTTTTAGTCGGCTTTTTCGGATTTGCACCAAATAAAAAAAGCGCCCGAAGGCGTATGAATGCATTAAAAAATCACCGGAGGTTAATTCATCAGTTCGCGGGGATGAATGCCGAGCACATCGGCAATTTTGATGATGTTTGCAGCTTCGGCCCGTCTTAAATCTCGTTCGCCCGTCATGTACTTGTCGAGGGTGCGTTTGCTGATTCCTGTTTCGTCGGCCAGATGCTGCACCGTCCAGCCTTTTTGTTTTAAGGCATCTTTCAGAGTCATTGACTTTTAACCGCCTTTCTGATAAAATAAAAGGCAGGAAGGCGGGCGCTCAAAAGTCATTTAATTAACGTCTTGAGTTACATGATTTCCTGCGTCTTGCCGGACTTCAACATGCACGATAACGGGGGGCACCGTTGTCGTGTTTTTTGTTTCTGTCCGTCTTTGGAGTGGTTCAATCTTGATTTTCCGTTTGACGGTTCGCGTCAGCGTGAACTGTTCGGTATCGATGATTGTAACCTTGTAGCCTGTTCTGTGATTCATTCGCTCTCATCCTTTCGTTTGGAGCGCCCGCCCTCACAGAGGACTTGTCAGGCGGCCGTTGCCATCTGACAAAATGGATTATACTACAAACGGGGTAATCTGTCAAGGGAGGAAAAATAAAAAATGCGCCGTGAAGGCGCATGAATGGAGGTTAATCAGCTGGACGAACGGGCACGTTGGCGGCGATGTCGGCACGAATCAGCGTTTTGATATAGCCCTGCATGCTGCTGACGCTTTCAAGCTTTTGCAGAATATCGGCATCAGTGTTTTTGTTTAGCTTCAGGCAGACGCGGCGGGCCGTGCGCTCGTCATAGCGTTCTTTTGCGCTCTTTTTTCTTTCATTTTCCATTGCTTTTCCCTCCGAACTATGATAAAATAAAGGCACGACGGCGGGCTTTAGTAAGGGTTAGCCTTGCTTATCGGAACGACCATGATTGCCGTCATGGTCGTTCATTTTCTTTTGCAGGTCTTCCAGCGTTTCACGAAGCACAAATGCGACGATACAGGCGCCGGATATCACGAGCAGAAGGTTCGGCATGGCTTTCACCT
>JAUMVS010000229.1 GCA_030530045.1 Phoenicibacter congonensis | reverse complement strand
TCCCAAGGTCGGGGGATTGGAATGACGGGTCGTTTTCCATGGTCTCCGCCGGGTGCAGGTAGGTGTCGGCCTCCAGATGGTAGTCCGCCTCCAGTATCACCGGGACACCCAGGTCCTCGCAGTAAGCCACCAGTTCCTTCATGCTCCGATCAAACTGCTGGTAATACTCCTCCCGGGAGGCGGCGTCCTTCAAAAGGCCCCGGACCGCCCCGATCACGATGGCGGGCTTCCCCAGTCGGAGGGAGAGATCCGCCAGAGCGCACAGCCGCTCCACGCAGGCTCTCCGGTTCGCCTCGTCCCCGGATCCCATGCTCAGTCCATCGGCAGTATATACCCGCCCGGTAGCCATGGCGGACACGGTGAGATCATAGCGTTCCATCAGCTCCAGGCACTCCTGGACATCGTAGTCCGTCACGTCCCGGATGGTAAACTGTACGCAGTCAAAGCCGGCCTCCCGGGCCTTCCGGAAAGTCTCGGCGCAGGGCCCCTGGAGCACGGCGGTATTGCAGGGAAAGGTGCCGTCGGCGATGATGGCGCTGGTACGGATCATGAGATGACCTCCGTGTGAGTTCGTTCGGCTTCAGGAAGCCGGATCTGTCCATAAAAACCCAATGCTATTTTATATGGAAACGGAACGGAAAGCAACAGAATTATTCCGGCAATATCGTTTTTCATGACCGGGTAGGATCAAAAAAGCAGGGAGGATCTCTCCTCCCTGCTTTGGGTCGATAATGGGTTGATTTTGCTGTCGGGCACCGCCCGGGTCGGTATTACTGGAACAGAGCCACAGCGTCGTCTTCCGCAAAGGCGGATTCGCTGTAGTAGTGCACGCCGTCCACCACACTGTAGTGCTTCAGGAAGTCCCAGATGACGGGCCGGTAGCCGGGCTGGCAGTTGTGGGCCTGCCACATGGCAAAGGTGTACTCGATCACGGGGATGCCGTCCTCGTTCTCCCACTGGAAGGTACGATAGCGGGCCAGGTTGGTCTTCCACTCGGCCAGGGTGCCGTCGTCCTTGTTGGTGCCGCCGTTCAGCGCGCTGGCGTTGGAGTAGCGGATGTTGGGATTCAGATTCTCAAGGGTCACGCCGTTCTGGTCCATGTAGTACTCGGTCCAGGTCTTGAAGTTGGCCTGGTTGGGGACAACCGCGGTCTCGGTGGCGGGATCCCAGTAGATGTCGGCGCCGGCGGCAGCCGCTTCGCTGGAGCGAACGAAGGATTCGATGTTGTCGGTGTCATAGCTGGTATCGGCCTCGAAGCCGGGGATGCCGCGGTCGTCGTAGTTGCCCTCGCCCACGAACTCAGCCGCGGGCACGGGGCCGCCCGCCACCTCGGGGTTGGGGGCGGAAGCGTTGGTGCCGTAGAAGGCAGCCAGCTTGTCCGCGCAGAACTGGGACACGGCGATGCTGGCCACGGAGCCCATGGACTGACCGGAGGTGTACACACGGGTCATGTCGAAGCGGCCGTCGGCAGCCAGGATCTCATAGGCGCCCTCGAACAGGTCCACGTCGTACATACGGGAGACGGAGTCGATGGTACGGTAGATATGGTCGGTACGGGTGGGCAGAGCCAGAGCAAAGCCCTCCTTGGCCGCGGTCTGCCACCACATGGTGGCGTCAAAGAACAGGTTGCCGGTCTGGGAACCGCCGTGCCACACCACGACCACGGGGATGTTGGTCTCGGGAGCGGTCTCGGGGACGTAGATCAGCAGGTCGGCCAGATAGGTGTCGGACTCATAGCGGCCCTCGGTGGGCTCCACGGAGACGGTGTAAGGCAGGATGGTCATCTCAGCCTTGGCCTCGCTGCCGTCGCGGTTGATGCCGGTCACTTCGCCCACGACCTTCTCGCCGGTGGTGTAGCGCTCCACCTGCAGGGCGGTGTAGTCCACACGGTTGAACAGGCCGTTGCCGTAAGCCACGGTGTTGTCATAGCGGGTGTAGTCGGTCAGAGCGTCCCGCAGCTCGCGGGTGAACTCATAGGCGTTCACGTCAGCCTCGGTCTCCACGGCCACGACCTTGGAGATGTTGCCGGAGTACTCGGTGGCCCAGGTGGCTTCCTGCTGCGCGAACACGTCGGCGGCCTCGTCGCCCAGGATGGCGACGGTCTCGTCGGCCTCTTCGGAGGCAGCGCGGTTCACGGCCTTCCAGTGATCCAGGCTGTCGCCGGCCTCGTTCACCAGGTAGGTGGGAACGGGCATATCAAACGCGGTCAGCAGACCGGCGTTCTCGGTGCCGGCGTTCAGCACCTCGGCCAGTTCGCCCTGGAACTGCTTCATGATCTTCTGGTTGCCCTCTTCGTCCACACGGGCGGCGCCGCGGATGTCGCCGTCGGTCATGTGCTTGAGGCCGTACACGTTGGCAGCGCCAGCCGCGAGCACCTCAGA
>JAUMVS010000228.1 GCA_030530045.1 Phoenicibacter congonensis | reverse complement strand
ATCTCTATCATAATTCCTAAACCTCCCCTATTTAAGTCCTACAGCCAGTGCCAAGAAGAACACAAGCGCTACGACAATGTAAACAACGTACACGCGGAAGTTACCATGCTCAATCTTTTGAGCTTGTCTACCAACCCAAGAAACAAAGGCTGCCACCGCGTCAACGATGTATTTATCACCAACACCTTCAGCTTTTTGTGCACCATGTACAGTTGCATTGAAGAAGTTAGTAAATGAAGTTGATGTTGAAGCAATTGCTGTT
This sequence comes from Phoenicibacter congonensis, assembly GCA_030530045.1. GTDB lineage: Bacteria > Actinomycetota > Coriobacteriia > Coriobacteriales > Eggerthellaceae > Phoenicibacter > Phoenicibacter congonensis_A. The sequence continues at coordinate 2,122 of JAUMVS010000228.1, read as the reverse complement.
CTTGCGGAATAAATTGGCTTTAAGAACATTTGGACTTCAGAGCCAACTGTGGCTGCTGTGATAGCCATGTCTTTCTCAGTGTTGTAGCCGCAAGACCAAGGCTCGCGATCGGTAGAAACCTTTGACTGCGAGAAAGCCATCTTAAAGGCAACAACAAGAAGAACGAAGGCAATGAGCAAAATTGCGAGCAGTGGAGGAGAAACCAGCGTTCCAATGATTGGGTTTGCAACGCTTGTCCCAAATGCGACACCAAAACTAAACTGATTGAGAACCGCAGAAGCAATTCCCTCCATTACTGGGGCGACCCATGGAGCTCCAATGCCGAGGCAAACGCAAATAACTGCGAGGACAACCATTGCAATTGTCATTGGTGCTGGAACCTCTTTAGCGTTCGCAGCTGTCTCGGAACGAGGACGTCCGAGGAATGTAACGCCGTAGCATTTAACGAAGCAAGTAACAGCAAGTGCACCAGTGATTGCTAGGGCAACCGCTCCGAAAGCCGCGACTATTTTAATGACCGCATCACCTGCCATTGCTGTTGTGATGAGCGATTGATAGGTGAACCATTCTGAAACAAAACCATTCAGAGGAGGAATTGCTGAAATTGCAAGCGAACCAAGAAGGAAGCAAAGACCTGTGATTGGCATTGCTTTTCCAAGGCCGCCAAGAATTTGCATGTTTCTTGTTCCTGTTGAGTAAAGAACTGATCCAGCTCCCAAGAACAAGAGACCTTTAAACATAGCGTGATTGAGCAAGTGATAAAGACCTGCAAGAAGACCAATTGCCGCGATAACTGGCAAATCCATTGCTACACCCATGAAACCGATGCCAACACCGAGAAGGATGATGCCGATGTTTTCAACTGAGTGGTAGGCAAGAAGTTTTTTAATGTCGTGCTCTGCAAGAGCATAAGCAACACCCAAAACTGATGAGAAAGCTCCAATTATAAGAATGACAATTCCCCACCAAAGTTGTACTTCGCAAGCCTGAAGAAGATCGAGTCCTACTTTAATAATGCCGAAGATGCCGATTTTAATCATGCCACCAGACATGAGCGCTGACACGTTTGAAGGCGCTGCAGGATGAGCTTGTGGCAGCCATGAATGGAATGGGAACATGCCTGCCTTGCAACCAAATCCAAGGAATGCCAGCATGAAGATGAGTGATGCGATTCCTGGTTCAAACGAGGCTTGTCTAAATGCAGCAAAATCAAGGCTTGAAGTCATAGCTCCCATAATGAGGAACGAAATCATGATCATCAAGAAACCGATGTGAGCCATGATCAAGTAAAGGAAGCCACCTCGAATTGATTGCTTGTTCTGCTCAACAATTACCAAGAAGTAAGAAGAGAGCGACATGAGCTCGAAGAACACCAAGAACCAAAATGCATTATCAACTGTGAGCACCATGTTCATTGAAACTACAAAGAAGTTCATGAAGAAACCGAGTGAACCGATTCCGTGACCTTTGTATTCATCGAAATAAGAAAGACCATACAACCAAGCAAGCAATGCTAGAAGGTTAATGACCACTAACAATAATCCTGATAATGGGTTCAGCAAAATTGAGAAGTTCGCAAACGCAAACGGCGTTACGTACGAAACAAGTGTTGCTTTACCGAAAATACCGGCAAAACCTGCAGCAATAGCGAAACCAGCTGCAGCAATACCAAAAATACACCCCACTACCTTGGATGTCATTTCGGTTTTGCTGAGCAATATCGCAAGTATTGCTCCAACAACAGAAATCCCAGATGAAATTAAGAGCATTTCCATTGCTACCACCTTTCCTGTTCTTTACATTGGCTCACAGATAAAGGACAGAGAGCTTGGCTCCCTGTTACTTTTTTATGTTGGATTAAAAGATTATTAAATCGAGAATAGTGGTCAACATTTCCCCTACAAATGCGCCACATAGCTGTGGCCATGTGTCCACAGATTGGAAGCATTTAAGCCCCTCTTTCCATATACTCCTAATCCTTCGAGAAACATTATAGAACTTTGGTTGTGAAAAAAATGTTCAGAAAAGTTGAAAAAATTAAAGAAACCGCAGTTAGACATATACAACTTTTTATTCGCAGTTGAGATAATACTGGTACAACGCTTACCAAATTCTCGAAGTC
>JAUMVS010000227.1 GCA_030530045.1 Phoenicibacter congonensis | reverse complement strand
GAAATCTACATCGAGCGTCGCGGCGTTATTGAAAAAACGAACAAAAAGTTTGCAAACGACGAGCAAGTTCGTGTTTTGCTTGACAAAGTTTTGGCACCTTTGGGTCGTCGAATTGATGAGTCGAGCCCGATGGTTAATGCGCGACTTGAGCGCGGCCATCGCGTGAATGCAATAATTCCGCCGCTATCTCCTGATGGTCCAGTCGTCACCATTAGAGCATTCTCGAGGAATTTGCTGACGCTTGAAGAGATGCTGATGGCTGGCTCAGTCGACTTTGAAGTTTATGAATTTATCAGCTGGGTTGTGCGACTTCGCAAAAACATCGTTGTATCAGGCGGAACTGGCAGCGGAAAAACAACCATGCTAAATGCCGCTAGCTGTTTTATTCCAAGAGGCGAGCGCGTAATCACAATCGAAGACTCGCTGGAACTCAAGTTCTCCCCTGAGGTTCATGTCGTGCGACTTGAAGCACGCCCGATGAATTCGGAGGGTGCTGGCGAGGTGACAATTCGCGACCTAGTTAAGAACGCCTTGCGCATGAGCCCCGACCGCATCATCGTTGGCGAGTGTCGCGGCGGCGAGGCTTTAGACATGTTGCAGGCGATGAACACCGGCCACGATGGCTCGATGACAACAATCCACGCAAACTCTTGCGAAGACGTCGTTGAGAGAATGACAGCACTTGTTAGATATGCAGTCGACCTGCCGCTTGATGCAATCATTTCCCAGCTTGGCAGCGCTTTTGATTTCATTTTTCAAGTGAAGCGCGGCAAAAACGGTGAGCGTTTTCTGTCTGAGATTTCAAAAGTTGATTTCGATCGTGAAGAGCGAAAAGTTCGCGTAACGCCAATTTATAAACGTGAAGAATTCAAAGATTCCGGCGCTTGGCATGTTGATGCCTCAATTCCAGAACAAGCGCTCGACGCTTGCATTGCAAACAAAAAGGAGGTGGAGGAATGGCTCCACAACACTGCGTCATCATTGCAATAATCTTTGTTTGCCTGTGCGTTTGTATATTCAACGTAATTTGTTGCGCCTCCGACTTTCTGCAGAGGCAGCGCATCGCGTGGGCACTCGGCGTTTTCAAGAAGGCGCCATTTTTGAAGTCGTTTGCAATCAAATCAGAAGCGATTTTTGGCGGTTTGTCCTCAAGATTATTGGAATATTCCTTCGTCAAAAAAGGAGCATCTAGCGGCGCAATTCTTCTCGAATTTCGCGGAATTAACTGCAAGGATTCCACGTTTGTATCTTGTCTTCTTTTTGTTTGCGTTGTGACTGCGGCGGTTGGATTCTTGGCTTCCTTTTCTTTCGTTTTTGCGTTGTGCTCGGCGATAGTCGTGTTTGTTGGCACCTTGCTTGGAGCGAACAGCCGTCTCAGCCGCGCAATGAACGACATCCGTGAGCAAGTTCCTGACGCAATTCGTTGCATGTCAACGTGCACCAAGTGCGGGCTTTCGCTTTTGCAAACTTTCGAACAAGCGTCACACGAATGCAAAGGTGCGCTTGGGAAAGTTTTTGCCTTGGCACACAGGCGTCTCAATCTTGGCGCGACAGTGCTTGAATCTCTTGAAGTGTTCGACACGATATCTTCCGTTCCTGAGCTGAAATTTATTGGGCTTGCATTCAGTGTGCAACACGTGACAGGCGGTCCAATTTCCGACGTGCTCGATTTCGCTCGAGAGTCGGTGCTAAACGAGCTCGAACTGGCTCGCACTCTGCGCATTCAGACCACGCAGGCCAAAATGTCGGCAACGATTGTGACGCTAATGCCGTTCATTTTGCTGGCCGCGTTTTCGTTCCTGAGTCCAGGGTTTCTGTCGCCATTTTTCTCGAGCTTCATCGGTGCCACCATGCTCGCAATTGCGATTGGGATGCAGGCCCTGGGTGTTCTAATCGTCCGAAAAATTCTGTCAGATTGCGAGGGTTAAAAATGGCACTTTTTTTGTCGACATTTGAAACTGTTCTTTCAGTTCTCGCAGCTCTGAGCTCATTTATTGCTGGTTTTGCATTTTTTAAAAACTACGCGGAAGAAAAGCAAATCTCTAAAATTCGGAAGTCTATAAATTCATCAGACGCGACGGCAGCAAAACGTAGCGCGTCGATGAGTGAAAAGCTCATCAATGCGATGAAGGCTTCTAAATATGCTACTTCAAAAATTGGGGCGCTAGACAAATTTGTAGCGACAACTTCTAAATCAGAAAAGCTAAACACAGAACTTCGCCTGGCTGGGTTGTATAGAGACATCGAGCCTGAAGTTCTAGTGACGACGCAGTTCAAAACCTCTGCGCTCGCGGCGATTGCATTCGCCCTCGTTGGCATGGTTTTTTCGACCGAGCTTTCTGTAATTGGTTTCATTTTGGGGGCAGTTGCGGGCTTTAGAGAGCCGCGTTCT
>JAUMVS010000226.1:1268-2396 GCA_030530045.1 Phoenicibacter congonensis | reverse complement strand
AGCCTTTTAGCAAGCACTACTCCTATCGTACTTTTTCCAGATGCAGGCATGCCTATAAGTGTGATGTTAGTTTTTTTATTTGCCTGCATTATTCCTGAACTCCCATAACCAGCTGAGGTACCAGCTGCTTCTTTCTTGATACTACACCCGGCAGCTCCACATAATTATCTACGCTGCCTCTCTCTAGCTCCTCTTCTATATGGAATGCATTTGCTACGAGATTTTCTGCTCCGATTCCAACACATATCAGGCTAGTAGATTCCTTTAGTATATCTGTAAGCATAAGAAATAGCATATCCATACCGCTTCCATCAAGTATACTAAGCATATAATCTCTCATTCTCGGCTTAAGCTCCTTAAGCTCCTTACTATTAAGCGAGCTAACCTGACCTATTCCTATAAGAAGCTTTCCTGCTGTAAACTGCTTGTAGTCCTGATAAAATATTTCCTTGTCCTTCTTGCCTCTTAAATTACTACCAGCATCAAACATCTGCATAGCATATTCCTCAAGGTCTATCCCTGCGATAGCTGCAAGCTCTTTAGCTGCTTCCTCATCTACCTTAGTACAGGTTGGAGATCTAAAAAGCAGCGTATCAGATATTATAGCAGAGCAAAGAAGTCCTGCAACCTGCTTATCAATCTGCACTCCAGCTTCATTGTACATCTGATATATTATAGTAGATGTGCAGCCAAGCGGCTGGCTTCTGAAAAATACTGGTGCGATTGTCTGCATCGTCCCAAGCCTGTGGTGGTCGATTATCTCTGAAACGTCAGCATGGGCAATGCCCTCAACTGCCTGCTCCTTCTCATTATGGTCTACAAGTATAACCTTCTTTCCTCTTGCACCCAAAAGATTTCTTCTTGAAATCATTCCAAGATATTTGCCGTCCTTACTAAGAACAGGAAAGTCTCTGTGCCTTACACTTGCCATAATCTCTCTTATATCATCTATATAATCATCCTCATCAAAGGTGATCAGCCTGTCCGTCTTCATAAAATAATATATAGGCATAGACTGGTTGATAAGTCTTGCAACTGTATATGTATCATATGGCGTTGTAATGACAGTAGTCCCTCTATCCGTTGCCAGCTTTTCTATAGTCTTTGTTACCTGAGCACCCTCACATA
>JAUMVS010000226.1:0-1258 GCA_030530045.1 Phoenicibacter congonensis | reverse complement strand
TTCGTATCTGTTTCCAAGTATAACAAGGTCGCTCTTTCTTATTATATTCTCCATCATATCTGGATTAGCTGCAGATACAACTACACGCCCCGAATCAAAAACATCAGCCTCATCACCAACAACTATCTGTGCATTCAAAGTTTCTATTATATTCTTATACTTTGTATGTGCCTTTGCAAGAATATCACTGTCATATACATTCATATATGAATATGCTATATCACTTACTGTTATCAGTCCCTCGAGCATACCATTTTGGTCTACCGCAGGAAGCGTAACCACGGATAGATTTTGCATCAGCTCCCAAGCCCTTTTGAGGGAAATGAATCTGTTAACGCCCTCTGTATGCCTTATCTCTATGTCGCTAACCTGAGTTTTAATATTATTTATATAGGTAGGAGCCTGTGCCTTAAAGTAGTCTAAAACAAATTTTGTTTCTTCATTTATCTCTCCGGCTCTGGCTGCTACAAAAGTACCCTTGCCCTTTTTGTTTTTCAAATTCGCATATGCAATAGCAGATACTATAGAATCCGTATCCGGGTTTTTATGACCTATAACGATAGTTGGTTTGACCTTTTCGCTCATATTTTCTCCCTTAAAAGTCGCTAATACACTTACTACACATTATTTAAATAATTTCAATATGAAAATTGCACAAATATTGTACCTTATATTCTACATTTATAACAATGGTAATTTATACTATGTTCATAATTAGTTCATAAATGTTTTTTATAATAATTGCATAACAAAATTAGTTTGCTCTTTGATTTTTTAATCAAATTGCACATAGATTTTTCATAATTACCCCGATTGCTTGCAATCGGGGTCTCCTCATGTTTAGGGATAATTCCTAAAATTGTGCAATATCATCATCCGAATTATCTATCCTAATTCCCTTTATTATAACATCATACCCAGTGCCACCCGGCATAGCTACGCTAACTCTATCTCCTACCTTATGTCCCTTAAGTGCTGCACCTAACGGTGATTCTATACTTATCCTGCCCTCAAGAGACTGCCCTCTTATAGAGGTTGTTATCTTGTAGGTTTCTGTTTCATCATCATCCACAAAGTACACATCTACCTGCTTGTTAAGCCCTACCTCGTCATCACTTGCCCTATCCTCTATAACATCAGCAAACTTGATCATTCTCTCAAGGTATTTTATACGACTTTCATTTTGATTTTTTTCTCTTTTTGCGGCATAGTACTCAAAGTTTTCTGACAGGTCGCCCTGTGCTCTTGCCTCTTTAAC
>JAUMVS010000225.1 GCA_030530045.1 Phoenicibacter congonensis | reverse complement strand
TCGGAAGTGATGGATCGTGAGGACAGCAGGGAATACCGTTTTCATTGACAGTATAGTCGGTTCCTTCCACAGAAAGCTTTGTTTTTAAAGGGATAAATCTTTTTGAAAGCCAATTTCTTCAAAGAGGTATTTGTAAATGTTAATGGCATCAAACGCAGCATCTCCAAGAAACGTCTTTGGATTTATTAAAGGATGTTTCTGGAAAAAGTCAATTAAAACTGGAAGAAGTGCTTTCGAATCGGCAAGGGATTTATCCTCATCCGGTGAATCTGATTTCTTCCCGACAACGATATCAGGATGTTTTTTTAGAATATTTTGTGCAGGGGCTGTTTTTGGCAGCCCCGTATTTTCAGAATACAAGCAGTCCGATGTGATATACAATGCAGGACACGATTAATGCCGCCACAGTATAAAATGCGCCGATCTTTGCAGTCCATTTTACAGAATGGGTTTCGCGTGCGGTTGCTGCAAGTGCGCTGACGCATGGCATGTTAAAACTGATTGCAAAGATAAAGGCAAGTCCCTGTGCCTGGGTAAAGTTTGCAGATAAGATTTTGGAAATGCCGGAAGCACTGTCGGCTACTTTTGCACTGAAGGTAGAACTTACAAGATTTCCACCAGTGCCATACAATGTGTTTAATACTCCAAGCAACGATTCTTTTGAAATCGCAGATGCACAGAAAGCAAGAAAAGTCTGCCATTTCAGCCCGAAAAACAAAGTTACCGGTTCGATGACTTTACCAAATTTATACAGAATACTGGACTCTGCATTTCCGCCGAAACCATAAGTCAGTGCAAAAAATACAATAGACACAATTGAGATTACACGCAGGGCACGGAAGAAAATATCAAAAGTACGCTGGAAAGTTACATACAGGATATTACGGAAATCCGGTTTGTGATATGGTGGAAGTTCCATAATCAGCCCTACCCGCTCTGACTTCGGAGAAAGGGAATCACCGAAGATCCGGTATACGACCCACATCATCAGAAACATAAATAAAAAGATGGATACGATGACCAGAAATCCGCCGGTACTGCCAAAGAGTGCAGTGGCAATCGTCGGAACGACTGATAAGGTTGCCGCACACGGAACAGCCCATGACATTGCAATGGCAAGTACACGCTGTCCCCAGTTATCAACGACACGTGTACCGGTAGTTCCGGCAATCGTGCAGCCAAGTCCCATAAAAAACGGCATGATCGTTTTGCCTTGCAAACCTACTTTAGACATGGTGTGGTCAAACAGGAAAGAAATACGTGCAAGATAGCCTGTTTCTTCCATGAGATTGAATCCGAGTGTGATACCTAGCACGAAAGATGCCATCATCAGTGCGAAGTAGAGAACATTGGCAAGCACGTCGCAGACTAGTGAGATCAGAAGTGCGTGCACGCCAAGATTTTCAAATACGGAGCGGAGTGCCGCGGCTGCAGGAACGAGAATTGCAGAGGCAATACCGGAAATGACACCGGCCAAAATCATGGCAAGAAGAAAAATTCCGAGGATGATACCAAATGCCATCAGTTTTCCCCTGACCGGCGAAAGCGCTTTCTTATCAAAATTTGTAAAAGCTTTTTTTACTGTTTTTGATGTAGTCAGGACACCATCCAGAAGGGTGTCGATAAACTGCATTTTTTCTCTGGCAGAAGAGAGAACGCCGCTTTGAATTACCGGCTTCTGATTAAGACTTCTTTCAATTACTAAATACAGAGTCTGATAATCTTTTTTTCGGATCGCAGACATTGATACGATCGGAATGCCGAGTTTTTCAGAAAGTTTATTTACGTCGATGGTAATTCCCTGTCCCTGTGCCACATCCATCATATTCAGAACCAGGACAGCGGGAACCTTTGTTCCGACAAAATCGGCCAGCATGTACAGGCTCCTTTTTAACTGTGAAGCGTCTGCCATGACAAGAACAAGGTCTGCATTTCCAGAAGTGATGTAGTCTTTTGTAATGATCTCTTCATCAGATCCGGCGGAAAGAGAGTAACTTCCCGGAAGGTCAGCCAGAATCATCTGCGTTCCGTTATATCTGAATTCCCCTTCTTTCTGATCGACGGTTTTGCCGGGCCAGTTTCCTACATGCTGATGTGAACCGGTCATCATATTAAAAATCGTAGATTTACCGGAGTTTGGCTGTCCGAGTAATGCGATAACAGGTGTCTTATTCATTTCCGGAACCTCCTATAAAAATTTTTTTACTTTCTTCGCGTCCAATCGCAACCAGTGTGTCACGCACAAAAACCAACACGGGTTGTTTTTTGTTATTCTGGCAGATTTCCAGACGACTTCCACACAGGATTCCCATTGAGGATAAACGGTTGATAAGACGTGCTTCATCTTTGATCTCAAGGACAGAATAAGTAGTCCCCGGTCTTGCTTCGGAAAGCATCA
>JAUMVS010000224.1 GCA_030530045.1 Phoenicibacter congonensis | reverse complement strand
TAAGTGGAAGGTTTACTCCAGCACAACAACTCCTCCGACAGAGCCGGGAAGTTATGTGGTGACAGTCGTGACACTTGGCGGCAATTATCAGGCAGCACCGATCACACGAGGATTTAAGATTACAAAATAACATTATGTGGCAAACCCCGGACGAAGGTTCGGGGTTTTGTAGTCATAAAAAGTGTTGGGATTGGTACAGATTATGGATTGTAATAAAAACATAATTAATATATAATATTTTACGTGAAAACATAACTAAGCGTAATATTATATTTAAGGAACGATAGAGATGAAGGTTGATAAGGAATTTGTACTTCGGGAGATTGCCGGAGATTATATTATTATCCCGACAGGGAGGACTGTGTTGGAATTTAACGGTCTGATCACAGTGAATGAAGTCGGTGTATCCATCTGGAACATACTTCAGAATGAGGTTACATTTGATGAACTGGTGAAGGGGATCCTGGATGAGTATGAAGTAGAAGAAGCAGTAGCACGAGAGGATATACGGGAATTTCTGGATACATTGATTGGCGGAGGTATCCTGGAAGCAGATGATGAGGAGAAAGATGATGAGCGGAATGCGTAGTCAGTACAGAGACCTGGAGCATGGATATCATTATATTGATAAGACGGAAGTATTAGAGAAGGAAATCGAAAGATTTCCTTCTGTTTATATAGAGGGAGCTGCAGGATGTGGCAAGACAACAGTGATGAGGATGATGCTTGCGAAGCATCCGGAAGTAGAGTACAGAGTATTCTGGCTGGATGAGGACGACTTCATTGTGGATGAGGATGAGGACGATCACGGAGAGCGGGTGCAGTGGATCATTCTGGAACATGTGCCGGAAGATCTGCAGCCGGAGATTGCAGAGAGGATTCAAAGTCTGATCAGGAGATCAGGGGGAGAAGATCGGATATTTCTGATCGGCAGGGAAGAGATCCCGGATGGGTTACTCCGGTTATTCTGGAATCGTGAGATGGGGCTTGTCACGCAGAACAGTCTGCTTCTGAATCTGGAAGAGATCAGGCAGATGATCGGACAATATGGCAGCAGGATCGTACCGGAGCAATTATTGGAATACACCGGCGGCTGGAGTGGCGTGGTGGATGTGATACTGCGTCTGGAGCAGAAGTACGGAGACTGGCAGCCACAGACACATTGGTATGAGATGGAACAGTACCTGAATGACAGTATTTTAAATATGCTGAAGCAGGACGAACTGGATATTCTGCATCTCGCGCAGACTGCCCCATGGGTAAATGCCAAGATGTGTGAAGCGGTTCTTGGAACCGTTCAGGCAGAACAGACCCTTGGGAAAATGATGCGAAAGGGCTTTCTGATATACGAGTGCCAGGAAAAACGATGGAGTGTGGCACCGATATTCTGCCATACTACGGAGTGCCGCATCTCAATAAGTTATGTGACAGATTGTCATGCCGGGGATACTAACCGGGAGAGTTCATATGCGGTAAAGCTGGCAGAATGGTATAAAACCGGCGGATATGAACTGGAGTATCTGCAATGTCTGGAGCATTCGGATGATGTCAGAGCATATGCGGACGCGTTGAAGAGGTATTGTGTGAATCAGAATGACAGACAGCCGGACGCTGCTCTGCAGGATGACAGGATCTCGCCGGAAGTCCGTCTGAATCTCGAATTTTTGCGACCACAGACTGCAATAGAAGAATGGGTGGAAGAATTGCAGCCGGATACCGGCAGACTTCTGATCATACAGGAAACAAAGGTTAGCTGTCTGTGTGACGTAAAGGATATGTCAGGTCTCTTTGCCTGTAAGAAGCAGCGAGAGAAGCGGCTTGCTCACAAATGGATGGCGTGCCTTGATGAGGATGCCCGGACTTTTTACCGACTGGCACGGATGGAATATTATATAGAGACGGACCGTCTGGGGGCAATTCCGGAAGAAGATATGCAGCTGCTTGTCAAAGCAGAGGAAGTCTCATCTGTATTTCATCTGAATATCCTGTGGCTTCTGGTCAGGGTGCAACGTTTCGCTTATGATGAAGAACGTCAGAAACAGATAGAACAACTGGAAGCGCAGCTTATTAACACAGAAAATCGTGAGAGAGCGGAGTATGTCAAAGCGGTGGGAAGCCTTAATATCACCGCATATGGCAGTCGGGAATATCTTGCAGAATGGCTGAAGTATACAGCGGCTCTGGCAAATGAAGAGGTTATGGAGAAGAACATTGTCCAGTTCTATTGTCAGGCGAAGGGATATCTGCTGCTGAATCAGTACGAGAAAGCCAGTCGGCTTCTGGACAAGATGCTTCCGTATCTGAATACGCATCGTCGTTCAAGGATTTATGCGGAAGTTTTATTTGAAAAGGCGGTCGCGGAGTGGAATCTGGGGCAGCATGGACAGGCACTCAAAAGCGTCATAGAATCATTTCTGACCAATGGCAGAAACCGGTATGTCATGTT
>JAUMVS010000223.1 GCA_030530045.1 Phoenicibacter congonensis | reverse complement strand
CAAACGAGTGGTGCGAACCTGTCACCGACGAGGAATATTCCCAGCTATAACGTCATATTTGCTCCTTGCACAACGGGGACGATGAGTGTTTTCGTTCCGCTTCTCTGACGAGAAGCGGGAACCTTGACGCTGCAAACGAATCTGGACTGCATCTTTGGCCTGCAAAAGAATTCCGCAGCCACAAGGCTAGCGAAATTCTTTTTCGCCCAAATCTGCTAGCCCAGGTTCGTTTTCGCTCACGCTTGTTTAACCTGCTAGGCGTTTTTTTTCTTGCAATGTAAAAAGGGGACGATGAGTTCTGCACAATGGGGACGATGAGTTGTGTGTAGGGTTGTGGTTTAAGGTGTGTGGGGTTCGGTGGGTGTGGGGGTGATGGTGGAAGTGCGCGAGCGCACGGCGGATGAATGAATTTTTGCGAATCCTTCGATCACCGATGGCAACAACTGCTACTCGCTCAAAGGCGCGGTCTATGGCGTTTACAACAGTTCGGACAAGCTGGTGCAAACGCTCGAAACCGACGAGAACGGATACGCCAAGTCGGGCGGGTTGCCACAAGGCACGTACTCTGTGAAAGAAATGTCATCGTCACCGAGTTATAAAATCGACGTTGCGTCCTACGACGTGACGGTCTACTCCGACTCGACCTCAACAGTGAATGTGACCGAGGTGCCACAGAACGACCCTGTGTCGGTGCTGGTTGGCAAGATTGATAAGGACACAACCGAGGCCTACAAGCAGAACGGTGCAACTTTCGAGGGAGCGCAGTTCGAGATTAAGTATTTCGACAATCTTAACGGCGATTCGAGCGGCACACCTGTGAGAACTTGGGTGTATGAAACCAATGCGAATGGAGAAATTCACCCAATGACACAAAATCCAGTCTCGGGTGATGAAACTTTCAAAGATACATTCGGTGATGTCGTCTTTCCAATCGGAACATATACTATCCAAGAGATCAAGGCTCCAACAGGCTATTTAGTTAACAATACAATTGAAACTAGAATTATCACCGAAGAACCTGGAAGTGATGAACACGTCGATACGTACAACCAGGTCACCACACCTGAACAGGTTAAGCGTAGTGACCTGTCATTCTCGAAGAAGTTCTCCAACACTGGTGAGCGTGGAAAGAACATTCCGTTCTTGCTCACATCTAACAGCACTGGCGAGTCGCATTTTGCGACTTAGAGGGTTAATTTATTTAGTTTATGCGCTGGCTCCGCAGGAAGAACAATAGGTTTCAGACCAGGCAGGCGAATCAACTACCGTTGAGTAGCCTGTAATTTGGTTTTCATAATCATAGACTCGCGTTTGGTTTGCCATGCAATGATAGGGGTAACTATCGGTGGCGACTGTGCATCCGCCGTCGCTTCCGATTGTTTGTCCATGAACCAAGCATTCAATGTGACTTCCTACGCAAACTCGGCTGTACACTGGCTCTTCGTGTGTTTGTGCTTCGTGGTAGGTTGTGACCCATGTGTGGGTGTGGGTTGGTGTTGAAGAGCCTGAACTTGACGAGTTTGAACTTGATGGACTGCTGGAACTGCTTGAACCCGAGGAAGTGCTGGAAGATGAGGTGTTGTTTGAGTTGGTGGTTGAAGTGGTTTTGTTTACCTCTTCCTTGGCTGATTCTTGGGCTTCTTGTTTTTCTGAGTCGGATTTTGAGTTGCGGGCGTCGGTGCTTGCGGCGGCGTCTGAGTCAGAGTTTGAATTGTTGGCCGCTTGAGACTTTGCGGTTGCATTGCTGCCGTTTTCTGCAGAAGGCTGGTTCATAAAGAACGCTGCGCCGCCGCCGATGATTGCGAGGCAGCAAATTGCTGCTATGCAGCCGCCGATAACATTCTTGCGTTTGTACCAGGGAATGAGAGGGAGTGGCTTCGAATCGTCGTCATTCTCTTCTGATGAATCGGCGTTTTCTGCATTGTCAACTGCAGTGACTTCTAGCTTTTCTGTCGCATCTTCTGATGCGCTATCGGGGGTGTTTTCCTGCTCCGCAGTTTCGACTTCTTCTAGAATCTCGGTCTTGTCGTTATCCATGACAAACCTCCATAACCATACCAGCTTCAATTGCTTTCTATTTTATCGCTAGTGCTAAAAGGGGGCGATGAGTTCTGTGTAGTGGGAAAGGTGACGATGGCAGGGTTTCCATCGCGGAGCTAGTTTTGCGGATAAATGAGCGAGCAAAATCCTAGCGACCTTGAGGGTCGTGGATTTTGTGAGTCGAAATTTAGACGCGGAAATAGCCCGCGAGGGGAAGCCTGAGGGGACGATGAGTGACGTGCGGAGATTATCATAAAAAGAAAACCGCCTGCAACGAGGCGGTTTTTTTGGAAGTGTAATTACCTATTTATTGAGCGTGCTTAGTCGAGCGTGAGCAGCAGGGCCATTTTGAAGTTGGTCTTTGCTTCGACCCAGTGGCGGCCGTTCTTCGCAAAGTGGAAGCACTCT
>JAUMVS010000222.1 GCA_030530045.1 Phoenicibacter congonensis | reverse complement strand
ACTGGGGTGGCCTCGGCGTTCACGGCGAGGTTCTCGAGGTTGACGCTTGCCCTTGTCCTCGCCGAAGTGGCGCTCTCAGCGGCCGTGGTGGTCACGGATGCGTGTCTGGTCAGTTTGTCACCGGCCTTGTTCACCACTGTGGCCATAGCCGTGTAGGAGGTCTGAGGCTCGACGTTTACAAGAAGCGCAAGACCGTCCCCGTTGATGTACTCGATGTAGGTGGCGTTCAACTCATTGCCCTTGTCCTCGATGAGCGCCGGGTAGGATGATTCCGGTATTCCGGCCAATGCGGATGTCTTCACGACGACAAGTTTGGCGGATTCTATCCCGACACCTTTCAGCACGCATGCCATCTTGGTCGAGGTCGGGCCGTATCTTTCGTTGACCAGCGCCGCGAGCGAGAACCAAGTGTAGGCCTCGTTGGTTGTCTTGGTCGTGATGGAGTTGACGGTCAGTTCCTCTTCTCCGGATGCGGATGTAGCAAGCGCGGACATGGTGTAGGACACTCCCGGATTGCCAGGGGTCACGGAATTGTAGCCGTTGGAGGAGTTCACAAGTGCCAGATAGTCAGTCCTGACCGCATAGCTGTAGGACGTGTCCCTGAGGAAGGTCTTGATGGCTTCCTTGTCGTAAGGGTCGCTGAACACCTTGTTGAAAGTGCTTGTCGGAAGAAGACGGTAGCGGATGCTCTGCACATCGGAACCCTTCCATGTCGTCCAGACTGAGTTTGTCCATCCATAACCGGTGAGTCCAAGGTATGAGTTCGTGATGAAAAAGTTCTGACTGAACCAATTGGCTCCGCCGTAGTTCGGGCCGGAGGACCAGCCGGTGGCTGTCGTGGTGATCCGTTTGGTGTAGAGACCTGTGGTGACGTTGCCATCGTAGTCCATCCCGAACGCGATGATGTCGTAGCTCATCTCCGAGGCGAGGCTGGACACTCCGATGGTGTTCGTGCCGACCTTGAGGACCGAGGCCATGGCGAGCCGGAGGCTGATGCCCTTGCTTTTAGCATATTCGATGATCGCTGTCCTGTACCTGGATATTATGGTCGCCTCGTCAAACTGCATAAGGGACGAGGACGAAACAACATCGTAGTAATATGTCGCGTCCGGGGTCGCATAGACATCGAACACAACAGCGTCCGCAAGGGTGTTTTCAGGCACGATCAGCAAGGCCGGCACGTCATCGGATGAGGTCGTGAAACTGGCCTGTGCTGTCTCGGAGGCTGTGCTGCCGCTTTCAGCAGGGATGGCTTTGACTGTGAATATGTAGTCGGTTCCCTTTGCCAGATTTGAAAGCGCGACGCGGTTCTCCGTTGTCGTCCCGCTGATGTCGCCGATGGTATATTCATAACTTCCGGCGCCAGGGATGACGCTCCAGCTGATGATTGTCTTGGAGGCATAGGTGCTCCCTACAGTGATCTCAGGCTTCTCCAGCTGGCTCACGTCTGCGGTGCGGACGTGGATATAGACAGGCTCGGATGATGTCCGTGTACTGCCTTTCGCTGGTTCGGCCTGAAGACGGACAACATATTCCTTGGAAGCTTCCAATCCGTTGAATGTCACGGACAAGTCCTTGGTGGAATCCGCTTCGGCACCATCGAGGGAGTAGGTGTAGTTCTCCGCACCGTAGACTTTGCTCCAGTCCACACGGAAGCCTGACACAGTCACTTCGCTGACCTTTGCCTCGGGGGTCTTCAGGGTTTCGCTCAAAGTCTCTTCCTTTGTCTCAGAACCGCATCCGGCGAGCAGGAAGAGAACCGATGACGCAGCCGTAATGAAGGCTGACTTTATCATTCTTGAAGTCTTCATCATTTCACAGTCACGTTAATGGTCCTGACGGACTGGTTGCCGTCGGTGATCCTGATTACAGTCTTGCCTTTGGACACTCCCTTGATTGTCAGGACGCTGTCCTTAAGGCTGACTTCCACTATCCCTTGCGCCGCCACTGAATATGTCAGCACATCGGTCTTGTAGAAATATTCCGAAAGGTTCACGGTCACCTCGCCAACGCGGCTTACGGTGACATCCGGGATCATGGCCACTTTCTTCACCGCCAGCAGAAGCTGGTAGGTGTCCAGCGAGCCGGCTCCCATATTCCCGAAATAAGGTGCGTCGCAGAACGGATCGACCGGGGTGACGCTTGAAAGAAGCGCCTCCTTCAGCATCTCGTTGGTCAGGCCTTTTTTCTTCTCGGCTCCGTAGTACCAGCTGACCGCGAGGGCGCAGGCTCCGGAGACGTGCGGGCAGGCCATTGAGGTTCCGTTGATTCCCTCGTAGGCAGAGCCGCCGTCCCCGGCCACGCTGGTGCTGTAGACTCCACCGTAGGTCGAGTTGAGGGAAAGATCACCGCCCGGGGCGGAAAGGCTTACCCATTTGCCGTAGTTTGTGAAATAGGACGGTGTTCCGAGCCATGAGGTGGCTGCCACGCTGACCACAGCCTCGTCCGAGG
>JAUMVS010000221.1 GCA_030530045.1 Phoenicibacter congonensis | reverse complement strand
AGAAAAAGAAATGCCGCCTGTTACAGCGGCATTTTTGGACGATTGTTAAATGGGGACGATGACCCCTAGGCTCTACTATACTATACGCCGTATATTATAAAACGATGTTTATCCTCATTTTGTCGCGCCACAAGAGCAATAGTAATAATCTACGACAGTTTCTTCATAAGCAGGAGTTATGGTTGTTGTTTCATACCCAATCATTTCAGTTTCAGTTTTTACCGACCACCCACCAGTTTCTCCAGCAAGAGCGTGTGCTTTTGTATGTTGAGAATAGTTGTTTGTGATATCTGCTCCACAGTTGTTGCAATAGACAACTTCTCTTTCAGAATAAATTGGAGTTTGTGTAGTTACGGCATCATGGTAGATAGTTGAATAATGAGCAATCCAATTGTGAGTATGAGTAGAAAAAGATGCTGATGAACTAGATCCCGATGAACCCGAACTTGATGAACTCGATGGAGAAGAAGTTGAAGATGATTGCGAGGATGTTGAACCAGTTGTTTCAGTTTTCTTTACTTCTTCTTTAGCGGTTTCTTGTGCTTCTTTTTTCTCGTCATCACTCTTTGATTCGCGAGCATCCTTGCCAGCATCGGCGTTTTTGTTTACCTTGTCAACTGTCGATTGGTCAACTTTGCCCAGCTCTTTTGCTTCATCGAACTTTTTCTGAATGTCCTTGATTTGGTCATCGGTTACATCTTCTGCAGGAAGCTTGCTTCCATTAATTGGAATCTTTACTTCTTTATTGTTGTCGTTAATAGTGGCTTTTACCTCGTCACTCACGAAATAAATCGAGCCGTCCGAGTTAATTGGTGAAATCAACTTGATTGTGTAATCGCCCTTGTTAAGCGCGATTTTGATGTCTTTTGCGTTTTTACTCTCGATTACTTGATAGGTGGAGCTAACTCCATCATTGATTTCAAGCAACGCTGGCGTGGAATCATCATTCCAATCAGGAAGGTCAACATTGACTTTAATTCCAGTGTCTTCCTTATAAGAAACTGTCAAAGTAGTTGTTTCATTTTCTTTGTTATTGTCAGACGATTGATTCAATGCAATTGCAACTCCCCCGCCAATTAAAGCAACACAACAAACACCGGCAACACAGCCATAAACTAGTTTCTTATGCTTGTACCAAGGCACTTTCGCACCTGGCTCACTTTCATCAACATCAAGTGGACTGGAATTTGTTGTACTTAGAGAAGAAGTGTCAGAAGCAATTTCCGTAGCTTCCTTTAGCGAGACGTTATTGGGGGGGTGTTTTTCTGCTCTGAGAGATTTGTGTCGTTCAGAGCTTCATTCTTGGCATTTTCCATTATGAATCTCCTCGTTATTCCACCAACGAATGAGTTAATTTTAACGCTATTGCACAACGGGGACGATGAGTTCTGTGCATCGGCAAACTGGAGCGCACCTCCCATGACAATTCAGGAACTTGAAGCCTGTCGTTGCACAACAGGGACGATGAGTTTTGTGCATCGGCAAACTGGAGCGCACCTCCCATGACTTTTTAGGAACTTTAAGCTTGTCGTTGCACAATGGGGACGATGAGTTCTGTGCAGGTTGCACAAAGGGGACGATGAGTGTGCGAAAAGCGGGCGAGTGCTATAATTTCGGCGTCTAAAAACTGCATTAATTAGGCGTCTGCAATCTAAACAAAAATCACATCTAGGAGTATTCAAGGAGGCATTATGCCATCAGCACCAACTGAATTACCACGCACTTTTGAGGGCTACCAGGACGCTCGCAAAGCCGGATTTCTGAAAGTCAAAGACTTCAAGGACAACGGCGGCAAGCTCGTTGGCTTCCTTTGCACCTACGCTCCACTCGAGATTGTGGACGCGGCGGGCGCGTCGGCAGTTGGCCTGTGTGGAACTTCTGATGAGGTAATTCCAGACGCCGAGCAAGTTCTTCCAGCGAACCTTTGCCCACTCATCAAGTCGACCTACGGCTTTGCCTACACCGACAAATGCCCCTACACCTATTTTTCCGATGTCATCATCGGCGAGACAACATGCGATGGCAAGAAAAAAATGTACGAGCTTTTGCAGGACATCAAAGACGTCTACGTCCTGCGCCTCCCTCACGACAGAACTCGTTCATGGGCGAGAGCTGCGTGGCGCGAAGAAGTCATCGCTTTCAAGGATTATCTCGAGCAGCGCTTCAACACGAAGATTACGGAAGACGCGGTTCGCGATGCTGTTCGCAACAGAAATCGCCTGCGTAAGGCAATTTGTGCCCTCTACGAATCGCAGCTGAAGGGCACAACAGCTTTTACTTCCGTCGAGCTTTTGAGCGCAATGGCGGCAGGAAGCTTCAACCTTGACGTAAACGACTACATTCGCACTCTTGAGGCAATGGTTGCGGAAAACGCTGGCAAATGCAACGAGGAAAACGACAAGAAAAAACGCATCGTTCTCACTGGTTGCCCTTCGAATGGCGTTATTAATAAGGTTGCTAAAGC
>JAUMVS010000220.1 GCA_030530045.1 Phoenicibacter congonensis | reverse complement strand
ACACAACACGCTGACCAAAGTTGTATTCCTCAAAGAATTGATTGATCTCATCTGTACCTTTTTCTTCCAGATATTTCCTCAGTTCAATGCCGGAAGCCTGATATACACTTGCTCTCCTTGTATAAAGGTCCAGATAGATAGAGGCGGTCAGGAATGAGAACCACTCCTGTAACACCTGATGTCCTCTGAAGCGTGTATTAAAGTATATCTCACGCAGAAACAGAGTATTAAGCTGAATGTCCGTATATTCCTTTTGATCGGTCAGTGACACCTTGGCATAGCTGTTTTCTCTTTCAAGAACTGTTTCTCCATCAACTTTAAGAAGCTCATGAATCGCTGAACCGTCATTATGATACTTGATAGAATAGTCTATTTCAGAGCCTTTGATATCAAACACAAAACGCATGGAAACAGCCGGATTCATACTGAAGAGGCAGTGATACATCTCAAATGGAATCTCCGCTTTTCCAAAAAGCATATCCAGTAGAAGCTTTACCGGCAGAAGCGCACCGGATTTTCCTGATGCATTCGCTCCGACAAACAGAACGCCTTTCAATAGACCTCGCACGGTATTGGTCTCCTCCAACACCTTATAATTTGTTTTCTCCAGAGAGAATGTGGTCTTATTCTTAAAAGAACGGAAATTCTCCACTTCATAATATTTCAGCATAGCAAGCCCTCCTATCGCTATCGTATATTCGTATTATACCACACTCTCTCGGAAATTGCAACTATTTTACGGCAGAAATATATAGAAGCGTAAAAAAATTACATCACATACCTTTTGTTCCCGGCTTTATACCGCATTATCGGCATATTCTACTGATATATCATCCAATTCAATAAGCACCTTTTTGAGCATTGACGCATTTTCTTCTGTAAGCTCTTCGCCTATTCTTCCTGAAATGGCGGCAATTAACTCGTTTTCTTTCACATTCCTGCATTTGCAGCCATTTCCTTTCCGTCCCTCATGGCGTCCTCTGCAGGTCCATACCTTATGCTTGATACCTTTCGGGCCGTTCAGCGTTCGTCTTGTCATCGGTTCACCGCACTCGCCGCAGAACAGCTTTCCGTACAGGAAGTGTGGTCTGCCGCCGATTCTTCCGACCGCTGCCGTCACCGCTTTCTTTTGTCGTATGATCTCCTGCACGGTATCCCAAGTTTTCCTGTCCACAATGGCCTCATGATCATTTTCAAGATAATTGCTCTCATACGGCACTCTTTCATCCGGTTTCTTCGTCAAATAATTCTTGGGAGGCTGCTTCTGCAGCAGCTTATCTCCCATATATGTCTCGTTCTGAAGGATATACATGATATTATTATGTGCAAGCGGCTGGCCTTTTTTCGTCCTGATTCCATAATCAGTCAGTAAACGTCGGATCTCCTCAATGCTCTTGCCTTCAATATACATCTGAAAGATCATGCGAACCGCATCCGCATCCTGATTCGGTACAAGTTTGCCGTCAACACAGTCATATCCAAGGATACGGTTATTCCCAAGGTTATACTCTCCGCGCTTGAAGCGTTCCCGATATCCCCACCTGACGTTTTCCGAAATAGAGCGGCTCTCGTCCTGCGCGATTGCAGAGAGAAATGAAAACATCATGGAACAGGAAGGCTCAGCGGTATCCAGATTCTCCTTATCGAAATGAATATCGACGCCGTTACCGTGCAGAAGATTGGCGTATTTCTGGCAATCCACGATATTTCGTGAGAATCTGGATATGCTCTTTACAAGGATATAGTCCACCTTGCCGTTCAGCGCATCCTTGATAAGTCTCTGAAATCCCGGGCGGTTTGAAGCCTTGACACCGCTTTTCTCGTCGCTGTATACTCCGGCAAAGTCCCAGTCATCATGCGCTTGTATGAGCCTTGTGTAATAGGAAAGCTGCGCCTCGTAGCTTTCTTCCTGCTCGTCCAGAGTTGTAGACACACGGCAGTAGGCCGCTACACGCTTCTTATGCTGATCTCTGATTCTGGGGATTCTTGTAATCTTCATTTCTTATCCCTGCCTTTCCCTTTACTTGTCTTTTTCTTTTCAGCTTTCCTCTGCTGCTGATTATAATAGCGCTTTGCAATTCTGCCCGGAAGATCCGAATCATAAAAGACGTCTGAAGGAACCGTTGTCACAAGTCCGCATTTCCAGAAAACTTTCATGGACCTGTCATCCGGGTCAGGCGTTCCTTTCACTTCCAAAGCAATCAATTCCTTGGTGGTCCTGATGTGTTTTCCGAACTCAATATGGTCAACAAGATCATCCACCCACCAATAATCGACCTTTTTCATTCTGGGATATTCTCTTTTGTATCTCAGCATGATTTCTGCCTCAGAGCCGAATTTTGGGCTGTCAAGTTTCTTCTCTACAATGCCGGCGTCCAATGTGTGATAAGCATTGAGCAGCGCTTGATCTACAAAGCTTGCACGGATAATAAACTGTCGGCAGGCATGCTCACCAATCTCGCAGCTCCATCCGCTTC
>JAUMVS010000021.1 GCA_030530045.1 Phoenicibacter congonensis | reverse complement strand
GCGGCGTGCAGAGTTTAATATAGCTGTCTGTAAGCTTAGAGGTGATGGCGTGGAAGGTCCCGTCAAGATTTATGTGCAAATAATTTTGCACATAAATCTTGACGGGACGTAGAATTATAAGCCCGCATCACCTCTTTTTCAATAGCCTTGAGTAAAAAAATTAAAAGAGCAGCTGTTGCATAATTAGGATCTCACTCTTTTCATGATTTATATAATAATTGTATTTTGCCTAAAATGCGGAGGCGGCGGTATTAATACCGCCGCCAAAGGGGAGTAGGGAAGGAAGGGAGGGAGGAATATAGACGCCATGCTCTAATATTATTCATAAATGAAGCATGCCGACATGGAAGTGCGTATGGTCAAAATGCGAGCGCCGCGTCAAATGCTTCTCTCGTGGCCTCCAAAGCACGGCGCGCTTCTTTGGCGTCACCTACAGTGATCAGGTCAATTCCGAGTTCACTGCAAGCTTCTTTAAGCTCGTGGCTGTCACGGCTGTGACTTCCGACAGCAAATACGGCATAATCGCAGGGGAATTCAAGGTGCTCGCCATTTTTTTCTCCTATGACCATGTTTTCTCTGATCTCGGTGACTTTTATATCGGTGACACAGGCAATCTTACTGTCTTCAATAGTTTGCATCATGCAGTATTTACGGGCAGAGCCCATATCGACGCAGACCGCGCTGCCCATTTCAAGAACAGTAGGAGGTGTAAGGCCGGATTCAATAAGTAGTTCGGCAGTTTCTAAGCCTACCATGCCGCCGCCAATAATAACGACTTTACCTGAAACCTTGACTTTGCCGTCAATAATATCGTGGCTTTCAACTACGTTAGGGAGACTCGAACCGGGTATGCTGGGAATAATGGGCGACGAGCCGACGCAATTAAAAACAGCATCAGACTTAAGCTGTCTGATCAGCTCGGCAGTGACCGGAGTATTCAGCCTTACATCAATACCCAAATTAACGATTTGCTCTCCCATCTCAAGAGCGGCTTTTTTCATATCCAGCTTGTGGGGCGTACTTCCGGCGAGAATAAACTGACCACCTAAACGATTGCTTGCTTCACATAGTATGACACGATGCCCTCTCTTGCGGAGTGTGCGTGCGGCCATCATACCGGCCATACCACCGCCTGCCACCAAAACAGTGCGAGGATTATCAGAGGGAGTGATGACACACTCAGCTTCACGCCCGACGGCCGGATTACGAAGACATGTTATATGCGGCATATCAAGATTTGCAAATCCGTCAAGACAACCTTCATTGCAGCCGCAGCAGCGGTCGATCTCGTTTATGCGACCGTCACGGATCTTGTTCATTAATTCAGGATCAGCAAGCTGGGCACGGCTCATGGCGACCATGTCAACCAAGTCGTCTTCCAGAACTTTCTCGGCAAAATAGGGATCGTTTATGCGGCCGACTCCGATTGTGATCATGCCGGTTTCACGGCGCACACGCGAAGCCATAGGTAAATTGAAGCCGTGAGGAAGGTCAATGGGAGGAACTTCGAATTTATTTGCGGCAGACACCATGTTTCCTCGAGAAAGATTCAATACATCAACGCCTATCGCTTTTGCCATTTTACAGAATCTTATACAATCTTCAATGCTCAATCCGTCAACGTAGTCGTCCTGAAGGTTCATGCGAATGAACAGAGGCATCCCGTCTGGCATATTTTTGCGCACGATTTCAAGGCACTCCAAGGGGAATTTTGCTCTGTTTTCAAATGAACCGCCATACTCATCGCTGCGGTGGTTAAATGCCGGGGACAAAAAAGAATGAAGAAGATACTGATGTGCACAATGCACCTCGATAAGGTCAAATCCTGCTTCAACAGCTCGACGAGCTGCTTCGCCGAAGGCGATGCGAACTTCTTGAATGTCTTCAAGGCTCATGGCATCGGGAACAAGCATAGCAGCATCACTGTCAAAGCAAACACCCAGGCCGCCTTGATATAGCTGTATGCCGCATTTACCGCCGACCTCATGTATAGCGTCTACCAGACGCTTCATTTCGGGAACATATTCATCACGAGCCAGTGAGAGAAACATGATAGCATCGCTTCCGTCATGCACACCGGAGACTTCGACCATATTCAGCGTACAGCCGCCTTTGGCTCTGGCTACATGGTAAGCAATGTGCTTGCTGTTGACAAGATGATTATCGGTAAATCTGGTGCCCATTGCAGTCATAACAACACGACTGTCAAGAACAAGATCACGGATCTTAATTGGAGTAAATATTTTTTCGAACACTGCTGTTAGCTCCTTTGTATGTACGCTTAAATCATGATGCAATATAGTATAAAGCCATACGAGCATCCATATTAAACGCAGGGAGTATCCGAACGATAGGCTGAGCGGGTACTCCCTTATTAAATTATTATGATTACTTGGTGATCTTCTTTATGTATTCGGGATCGTTCATCCGGCGTGCAGCGGCAAAGCCTTCTGCTGCTGCCTCAAATGCACGGCGAACCTCCTTGGCATCACCAAGAACCTCAAAGCCTATGCCGAGCTGTGCACAGGCGTTCTCAAGATCGGCATAGTCCTTGCTGACACAGCCGGTTGCGAGAATAGCATAGTCATAGGGGAATTCTACGGTCTCACCGTCACGAACACCGATGACCTTACCGTCGACAATATCGGTAACATCCGTGGAGACAGACTGCTTTAAGCCCTCGTCCTCAAGAATGGTTGCGTGAGCCTGCTTACGGGCGGAGCCCAGATCTACGCCGACAACGATAGCTCTGTTGATAAGAGTAACGTCATTCCTCTCGGGATCGGCAAGCTTGACAAACTCACCTGCCATGATGCCGGTGCCGTTTGCGCCAATAACAACAACTTTGCCGCCAACGTGGACCTTACCTGCCAAAACGTCACGGGCCTGAACAACATTCGCCTTCCCCTTTGAAAAATCAGGAGTCTCGGGAACAGCGCCAAGGCAGCAGAAGACGGCGTCGGGCTTTATCTGCTTGATGAGATCGGGAGTGACTGTGGTGTTAAGACGGATATCTACACCGGCGCGCTCAAGCTGACGTGCAGACGATTCTATGGCCTTTCTGTACTCCGAGGTGCGCTCTATGGCACCGCCGAGCAGAAGAGCGCCGCCGAGCTTATCGCTTGCCTCGCAGATGATAGGATTGTGACCCTCCTGCTTAAGAATTTTTGCAGCCATCATACCTGCCGTGCCGCCGCCTGCGATGAGAACGGTCTTGGGCTCGGCAGCGGGCTCAATGGGGCACTCGCCCTCCAAACCGACCTGCGGGTTGCGGGTGCAGGAAATATGAGGCATTTCGAGGTTTGCGAATCCGTCAAGGCAGCCCTCGTTACAGCCGATGCAGCGGTTTATATCGTCAAGACGTCCTTCGCGAACCTTCTTGAAGAATTCAGGGTCTGCGATCTGCGCACGGCTCATAACGACCATATCGACCTTTTCAAGCGCCTTTTCGGCAACATAGGGGTCGTTTATACGGCCGACGCCGATAACTATCATGCCGGTCTCTTCCTTGAAGCGAGCAGCCAGCTCGAGGTTGAAGCCGCGGGTCATATCCACAGGGGGAACCTCAAATTTATTAGCAGCGGTAGCCATATTGCCGCGAGACAGGTCAAGAACATCGACTCCGGCTTCCTTTGCCAGCTTGCAGAATGCAATGCAGTCCTCAACACTCAGACCGGGGCTGAGGAAGTCATCCTGCAGCGAGGTGCGGATGAAGAGAGGCATACCCTCGGGTATGTTCTCACGCACCTTTTTTATGCAGGCCAGAGGGAATTTAACACGGTTTTCGAACGGACCGCCCCACTCGTCGCTGCGATGGTTAAAAGCAGGCGAAAGGAAGGAGTGGATCAGATACTGATGAGCACAATGTATCTCGATCAGGTCAACGCCGGCCTCAACGGCGCGGCGAGCTGCATGGCCGAAAGCCTCTATAACATCAAGGATTTCCTCTTCGTCCATAAGGTCGGGCATAAGCATGGGGCATTCGGAGTCAAAGCATACGCCGAGGCCGCCCTGATAGATCTGGATACCTGCTTTGCCACCTGCTTCGTGTATGGCATCCACAAGACGCTTAACGCCGGGAACATATTCGTCCTTTGCTAAGGACAGGAACATGCTTGCATCGGAACCGGGATGAACGCCGGTAACTTCTATCATGTTCAGCGGGCATCCGCCCTTGACTTTCGCAACGTGATAGGCAATATGCCTGTCGTTTACGATGCGGTCATCGCTGAAACGTGTGCCGCAGGCCGAAAGCATGGCACGGCCGTTAATTGTGACGTCGCGTATGGTAATGGGGCTGAGAAGCTTTTCAAACATTTTCATAATCTCCTTTTTGTATTAGTGTGGTCATTATTACTGTTGCGAAAACGGGGTCAATAAACTACCCAGCCTCCGTCTACGACGATCTGGTCTCCGGTTATATAGGAAGCATCGTCGGACAGGAGGAACAGAATAACGGCCGCCTGCTCGTCTGCGACGCAATCGCGTCCCATTGGAGCCTGCATCTTGCCGCAGCACATCCACTCGTCGATATACTCTTCGGTGTCAATGCCGGAATCAATAAGCTGCCTGAGCTTTCTGCCGTAAGCAAGACTTGAGTTGATATTTAGCGGAGTACTGCTGCTGCATGGTCCGGTGGAATTGCAGCGGATGTTTTTGTGTGCATATTCCATTGCAATGGCCTTAGTAAGACCAACAATAGCGTGCTTAGAGGTAACATAGCCGCAGGCACTGGGGAAGGCTCTTACGCCGGCTACGGAGCTGAGATTGACAATAGCCCCGCCCTTATCGTGCTTGAGCAGATGCTTAAGCTCTTCTCTGCAGCAATAGAATACGGCATTTACGTTGATATCCATTATTCGCAGCCACTGCTCGGTGGAATACTCATCAACTCTGTCAGGATCGCTGGCTACACCGGCGTTGTTGACGAAAAGCTGTATGTCGCCGAATTTGTCTTCAGCGGTCTTGATAAGGCGAACCACATCATTTTCATTGGTCAGATCACCTTTGACAAATATGGCATCGCCGCCGTCAAGCTTTATCTTTTCGACAACGGCCTGCCCGCGCTGCTCGTCTCGTCCGGCTACGACAACATTTGCTCCCTCGGCAGCGGCACGTAAAGCAGTGGCTTCGCCGATGCCGGAGGTAGCTCCGGTAATCAAAATAGTCTTACCTGCGAACCTTTCTTTGAAGATGTTCATACCACACCTCCGTAAGTATTAAATTTTTTATCCATTTATCCAAAATATATCGGACGGTAAGTTCAGCGGAACCGCCGGATATACAATGTTAAAATGTACAGCTATAAAGCCTGTATAGGAGCTGCTTCAGATGCCCATGTTGTAGTCTGAGGCGGCCGATTCTTCCTCACCGATCAGGCATCGCGCAAGAGAAAGTCTGTTATAGTAGTCTATAGCCGCGTTTTTTGCGGCAGAAGATGCAATAGAAGCACAGTACATGAATTCCTTGGAAAGGCCGCTCAGCTCTCTTGAAACATCGTCAGCACACAATGACAGCGCGGTAACGCAGTTCTTGCCGACTATGAATGAGCATACAGCATTAGCCGCAGCCTTTAAAATATCCTCCTTGCCGGGGATCGGAGTGACTTCCGCACTGCAGGCGACCACCTCATCATGATCTATCAGCACATAAACCTTTATCGTTTCACCGGTATCTACAAGAGTGAAGCTGCCGGTACCGTTGTACTGACGGAGTTTTCCTATATGCCGGGGATTAACGTAATGTACAGATGCTTTTTCTTCTGCCTGCTTATAAATATAAAGCAGACGGAACAATGTGCCTTCGGCTACGTTTCGGGATTTATCATCCGAGCCAGAGGCGAGCCAGTCACGAGTCATCGCGCAGAACATGCCTGCACAGCAGGATATCTCGTAGTCACTGAGAAAACCGAGGGACTTGACTAAAAAGGATAGCTTGCCATGGAAGCAATCCTTCAGCCACATTGTGAAGACGGAGATGTTGCCTGTCGTATCCAGGCGCTTGAGCAAATCATAATTGCTGCTTAGAAAATCAAAATACTCAGAGACAAGCTGCCTTATTGCTATATACTGTCCTCTGATGCAATCAGAGGAGTCTAAAATGCTATCTACGCATTTGTCAAAGTATTTGGCGATCACATCTTCAACTGAATTATAGTTGTTGTAAAACGCCGTTCTGGAAATGCCGGCTTTCTTCGTAAGCTCTGTTACGGAAATCGAGGATAACGGTTTGTTCCGAATAAGCTTTGTCAAGGCGAGAAAAGCGCAATCTTGGGTAAACGATTGCTTGGGATTAGACGGCTGCAAAACGCATCACTCCTATAAAATTTGATATGTCATAACTGAGTCTGCATATATTGTAGTTCATTTTATGCATATTTGACAATAGGCAAAGTGCTGATATGTGTGCTTTTGTGATTATTAGCGAAGGAGTCGAAACATGACAAAACGTGAAAAGTGTAACGATTTTTTTGCACGCTATTGCAAACGGTTTCTCGTTAGTGTATAAACAGCTTAAGTTCAGCGGAGTTTTCAGCAACAGCAGTAAAATGTCAAACAAGAAAGGAATAACCCGATTATGGAAGATATGAAGAATGCAAAAATATTCACACCTATCCAAATAGGCAATCGTACTTTCAGAAACCGCATTATGATGGCGCCTATGACCTTGTCCATTGAGTCCATGGACGGTACCGTCAGCGAAGAACTCCAGAAGCATTATGTTGAAAGAGCAGAAGGCGGCGTCGGCATCCTTGAAATGGACGCAGTCACTGTTGACCTTGGATATCTTTACAGAGGTCCTACGACCTGCATGGATGATGACAGCTACATAGCTCCCTTTAAAGAGTTTACCGACAAGATACATGCCGCCGGCGGAGCGCTGTTTCCTCAGATCACACATGTCGGCCCTGAGAGCATAATCGGCTACTTTGGCCAGAATCCGCCGGGACCGTCTGTGTATATCAATGACAACGGACACTACACGCGCGAAATCGATAAGGACGAGATTAAGCTTATAATAAAGCAGTACGGCGAAGCCTGCAAGCGTGCCGAGCAGGCAGGCTGCGATGGTATCGCTCTGCATTGCGGACATGCATACATGATGCCTGGCTCGTTCCTGTCTCCTCTGCGTAACTTCCGCAGCGACGAGTACGGCGGAAATATTGACAACCGCTCGCGCTTTGTCTGCGAGGTCATCGACGAGATCCGCAGAAACGTATCTCCCGGCTTTCCTATCATCATGCGCGTTTCCGGCTCTGAGCGCTACCCCGGCGGCAACACTCTGGACGACATGCTTTACATACTCCCCAAAATCGTTGCTCACGGCATTGACGCGCTTGAGATTTCGGGCGGCACTCAGTATGAGGCTCCCTGGACCATTATCCCCAGCCACGGAGAGCCTCGCGGCGTGAACGTTAAAGAAGCTACCGAGATAAAGAAGGTAGTTGATGTTCCTGTCTTTGTAGTAGGTAAGATCGAGTCCGTGGTTTACGGTGCGGAACTTGTTGAGCGCGGCCTTGTTGACGGCATCACCCTTGGCCGTCCTCTCCTCGCTGACCCTGATATTGTCAATAAAACCTATGAGGGCAGGCTTGAGGATATAGCACCCTGTGCCTCCTGCTGCGGCGGCTGTGTCGGCGCACGTAACGCGGAGGATCAGGTGGCAAAGTGCAATATCAATCCTCGTCTGGGTCGTGAGAGCCGGTTTGGCAGAGATCTCGGTAAGGCCGAAAAGAGCAAGAAGGTCCTTGTTATCGGCGCAGGCCCCGGCGGTCTGATGGCAGCAAAGGTTGCGGCCGAGCGCGGACATAAGGTCACCGTTTGGGAGAAAGCACACACCTGCGGCGGCCAGGTTAATATGGCAGCCAAGGCTCCCGGCAAGCAGGACGATATGAAGTGGATACAGTATCTGCTGGTTCAGTGCAGAAAGCTTGGCGTAGAGCTCGTAAACGACAAGGAGGCCACTGTTGAGGCAGTCAAGGAGTTTGCTCCCGAGGCAGCTATCATTGCGACCGGCGCAGTACCGTTCATCCCCGACATTCCCGGAATTACCGAGCACGAAATCGTCACTGCTCAGGACTTCCTGACCGGAAAGCATCCGATCGTTGAAGGCAAAGTTTGTATTCTCGGCGGCGGCATTGTCGCTCTTGAGACGGCAGAGGTCGTTCAGCAGTTCCACCGTTATCAGGGCCATGATGATCTTAACATGGATATCGTTGAAATGCTGCCCACCATGGCGAAGGATCTGGCTGCAAATATAAGAGAGCCTATGATGCGCCGACTGAAGTCTCATGGCTTTGGTATGTACACAAACACAAAGGTCCTCGAATATCGCGGCAATACTATACTCGTTGAGAAGGCCGACGGTACTCAGCTCGAGATGGGTCCCTACGACCACATCCTGTTCTCCATGGGCACCAAGCCCTATAACACTCTCAGCGAGGAGCTGGAGAAGATAGTTCCCGAAGTGAAGGTTATCGGCGACGCACATAAGGCAAGCCTGATCGTTTGGGCAACCCGCGCTGGCTTCGACGCCGCTATGGAACTGTAAGCTGTCCATAAAGGAAAAAGTTAAATAATTAATAAAATATAACGAAAGGAGATTAGACTAATGACTTTAGAAGAAAGAGTGCAGCGCCTTGAGGATATTCAGGAAATTACTTACCTTCTGGGAAAGTATTTCAACAACCTGGATATACATAACTGGGAGGCAGTTGCCGAAACCTTCGACATTGATGTTCATACTGAGTACTGCGACGGCTTCATGGTTTATGAAGGCCGTGAGGATGCTGTCGGTTTTCTGGAAAGCTGCATGCTTCCCGAGCAGATTTCGACCCATCTGGGCCACTGCTTCCAAATCGATATAATCGATGCAACACATGCCAAGGCAAAGGTTTACCTCGAAGATCACCTTATTAATTTCCTGGGTCATACAAATCAGCACGGTACTGCTCTGTATGACGATGAGTTTATTAAGCGTGACGGTAAGTGGTATATCAGCAAGATCGGCTACGAGCGCATCTACGAAGAGCAGTATGCACGCAACGAGTATAACAGCGGCCATATCGGTAACGTTCAGTATCTGAAGAAAGCCGGATACGATGTGGACGAGATGCAGAAGAGGTAAGCCATGGCTTACGTATCTGTTATAACCGGCGGCACAGGCGGAATGGGCATCGAAATAGCCAAACGCCTTGCCAAAAATACTAAAATACTGCTTTGCGGCAGACGTGAGAGCAAGCTGGCTGAGGCAAAAGCAGCTCTGAAGGACTGCGAAAACGTAGAGTATGCCGTAATGGACGTTGTTAACAGGGACGACATTAAGGCAGCAGTTGAAAAAGCCCGCGAAATGGGCGAGGTCAAAAACGTCATTCATGCTGCCGGAGTAAATGAATTTACAAATGGCAAGCCGAATGACCCCGGCTTTATTCTTGAAAACAATATCAAAGGTGCTCAGTACATTGCCGAAGCATTTCTGCCTATTATCTGCGAAGGCGGAAGCTACCTTAACATTGCTTCAATGTCAAGCTACTATAACCCCCTCCCCGATTATATCGATGCATTTGTTGAAGCTATGGGCGGAAATTTTGAGCCGGTTAAGGAAAAGGTCGGCAGTAAGAGCGATAAAGCCTATGCAGTGTCAAAGATGTTTGTC
Source organism: Phoenicibacter congonensis (assembly GCA_030530045.1). GTDB lineage: Bacteria > Actinomycetota > Coriobacteriia > Coriobacteriales > Eggerthellaceae > Phoenicibacter > Phoenicibacter congonensis_A. The sequence goes on along the minus strand of JAUMVS010000021.1, from coordinate 5,551 downwards.
CGATGGTATACGCTTAGCAGCATTCAACGCGCTGCAGCTCGAGGCGCTCGTATCAACAGTATAAGCCCCGGTCTCATTTGGACTCCGATGGCCAAAGAATTTGAGGATGTTATCCCCGGTTCAATGACCGCTTACGCCACCACTCTACCGGTTCCGCGTATGGGCGAGGCTTCCGAGATAGCTGATTTAGTCGAACAGCTTTGTGATAACGGATATATCAACGGCTGCGACATCCTTATCGATGGCGGCAATATCGGAAACCTGACCTTTGAACAGTTTGATGAATTTTAAACTGAATGCATTCTACTAAAAACTACAGGAAGGAAATAAAGTGATGGCAAAAGTATCCGTTATAACCGGCGGCGCCGGCGGAATAGGTATCGAAACAGTTAAGCTTTTAGCCAAGGAAGCGTCAGTCTTGGTAGTAGACTTCCAAGAGGAGCGCATCGCGATTGCTAAGGAAGAGCTTAAGCACTTAGACAATGTCGAGTACATTTGCGCAGACGTATCTAAAATTGAGGACGCTGAAAAAGTCGGAGCAAAGGCACGTGAGATGGGAGAAGTTCTGCATGTCATTCATGCAGCTGCCATCAATGAAGCCTTTATCGACTACCGTCCGAGCGCAACTGAGATCATCACCAATAATGTGGGTGGGGCAATTAATATGGGCAGAGTGTTTTTCCCGCTCGTTGGCGAAGGCAGCTGCTATCTGAATGTTGCTTCAATGTCCAGCTATTATGCCGATTATACTCTGCTGGTTGATCAGTATAAAGCGGCACTAAACGATGATTTCCAGCCGCTTATCGATGCGTGCGGCGGCGAGATAAACGGCACCGAGGCGTACAGTGTTTCCAAGCGCTTTACCCGCTGGTATACCATGGCCAATATTGACCGCATGAGTGAAAAAGGTGCGCGTATAGTCAGCATCAGTCCGGGCCTGATCTGGACTCCGATGCCCCAAGCTGTTGAAAAGCTCATGCCTGGTGTCATAACCGGCTTTGCCTGCACCTGCCCGGTCGAAGGGCGCATGGGAAAACCTGAAGAGGCTGCGGAGCTCATAGACTTTATGCTCCACGCCAAGTACATAAACGGTGAGGACGTCCTTATTGACGGTGGTATGCTCAACCACTGCAATATCGAGCAGCTCGACGACTGATGCACAGCAGAGTTAAATTGACTGCCTGCACCGACAACTATTAAAAAACCGGGCGCTGCCCCATAATTTATTAAATTTACATTTAGGAGGAAACAAAAATGGCATTTTCCGTAAACGACAAAGTTAAGAAGCTCGTCAGCGATCCCCGCGCAAAGGCAGTGCTTGTTAAGCACCATCCCGCGCTGGTTGCCGACCCCACTTTCCCGATGACCTATGGCATGTCCTTTAAGTCTCTCGCAGCCTTCCCTCAGGTAGGCATGGGACAGGAAATGCTCGATGCGATCGAGGCAGATCTCCAGGCCATCGGTGACTGATTAGTTTGTTATAAAACTGTTCTGCAACATAAGTTTTTACTAAAAAATCTATAGGAGGAAACAAAAATGGCATTTTCCGTAAACGACAAAGTTAAGAAGCTCGTCAGCGATCCCCGCGCAAAGGCAGTGCTTGTTAAGCACCATCCCGCGCTGGTTGCCGACCCCACTTTCCCGATGACCTATGGCATGTCCTTTAAGTCTCTCGCAGCCTTCCCTCAGGTAGGCATGGGACAGGAAATGCTTGATGCGATCGAGGCAGATCTCCAGGCTATCGGCGACTAATACAAGCAAGCGGTGCGTGCCGTAACACGAATTAAAGCGGGTTCGGCACGCCCGTTTTCTATCAGAATTGAGAAAACTTTAACTAAGGAGACCGACATGGCAACTTTTAATATACCCTTTAACGAAGAGTTCAGAGGCTGGGTCATCGAGGTCATCAAAAATGTGAGACGTCAGCAGTATACTCCTGAACTTCTTTGTGAACACCAGAAGATACTCGAATGTATGTACTTCTACTGGTGGAGCATGGATATGAAAAAAGAGGAGTACGCAACAGAACTCTTCGCAGATGATTTTCAGTATTGGAATGGCAATCCCGGAACTACGGACAAGAGGGAACAGGCTCTTGTTTCAAAGTGGTGTAATCGTGTCATGCAGACAATGCACATGGGGCATCAGCCCATGATATGGTTAATTGACAGTGATCATGCACGTGGAGTTTTTCAATATGAAGACCATATGTGCTACTTTGATGATGCCGAGACCTGCGAGGGCTGGGCAGTCTATTGTGAGGACTTTGTTAAGGAAAACGGCGTATGGCGTATTAGCCGTCACCGTATGGCTTATCGCCAAATGGACGGTTTTTATCGCGATCCTATCCCACCTGAGTCATGGGTGCCCGAGGATTGGGAAGAACCTACATATTAAATAGGAGATTAGAGAATTATGAAGAAAAGTAAACATCCGGCATGGCGGATGCTTTTAGCTGCATGTCTGCTTATTGCCGGCGGCCAAGGCATTTTATCCAATACGCAGGGCATCTTTATAGCTTCTGTTTGCGCTGAGCAGGGCTTTGGCACCGGTGCATTCAGCGGATATGTTTCGGTCAGCTCCGCGGCTATGATGGTGGCTATGGTTTTTGCGGGCAAAATAGTTAAAAAGCTCCCCTTCCGACCGCTCCTTATTGTGTGCTCGGTAGTGGCCTGTGCACTGTTTATGAGCTATGCTCTGTACTCGGCACTCTGGTGCTGGTATGTTGTCGGCATCATTTATGCTTTTGCAATGGCAATTCCGTTTTATATGGCAGGTCCGATGCTCATAACTAATTGGTTTGTAAAAAAGCAGGGACTGGCAATGGGCATAATGATGTCAATGACGGGTATCTTTGGCGCTATATTCAGCATTGTCGGCGGCATTGTGATTAAATCGGCGGGATATCATGTCGCGTATGTAGTACTTGGAGCATCTGCACTGGTTCTTGAACTTATTGGCTCGTTTATCGCTGTAGCTCATCCTTCGATGAAGGGCCTGAAGGCATATGGTGCAGAGGAAACAGAAGACGGAGCTGCGTCAGAAACTACAGATCCCGCAGCTGAATCCGGTGTTCCTGCGGGTACAGCACTCAAGTCCCCTGCATTCATTTTGTGCTACATATCCATGTTCTTCCTCATTTTCCTGGCATGCTTTGCACAGATGCTGCCCACATTCGGAGTCAGCCTCGGTTATGACATCACTTTCAGCTCCTCCTTGGCCAGCTTCTACATGATAGGTACTCTGATCGGCTCGTTTGCGTTTGGCGCATTCAACGATAAGATCGGCGCAGAAAAAACCACCATTCTTGCGCTGGTTCTGCTTGCATTCTCTGCTGTTGGCGCAGTTTTGACCGGTAAAATTTTGATCGGACTGATTGCCTGCATTATCATAATGGGATTTGCCGGATCTTCCGGCGGTACGCAGCCCGCGGTCTTACCCAGCAAACTGTTTGGTAAGAAGGATTATGCGTCAATTTATGGCGTTGTACAGACTTCCGCTGCACTGTCGGCAATGGTAGCAATGCCGATTTACGGGTTGATTTATGATATAACAAAGAGCTTGTCTCTCGGCTTATTCGGAGCAGCTGCATTCTGTATTGTTGGTGTGTTCTGCATAATAGGCGCATTCAAAAATGCCTCTAAACTCCCGTGGGAACCCGCCTCTGAAAAAATATCTAAGTAATTATAAATCGTCTATATTACGAGCGGATGCGTGATATCAAATGTATTTGAATCTTGTATCTACAGTCGTATGCTTTCTCCCCCCACTCTCGCATAAAAATGCGAGAAAAAAACCGCATCGGCCGTCCCGAAAGGGGCGACTGATGTGGTTTTTTGCTTTTTTTCAAAAGTCACTTTATTTTTTCATCGCAGGGTGTAATATAGATGTGAACGAATTAGCGTAAGCTAACTTTAAGGAGACAGCATTACTGAAAAGACATTTAAAATAAGCGGGATGCACTGCGCGGCCTGCTCCTCGAGCCTTGAAAAATTCATGAGCCGGCAGGAGGGAGTGCAGAGCGTTTCCGTAAATCTAACGACGGAAAAAATAGACGTCGTCTATGACGATAGGCTCGACGCCGACAAGATATGCGAGCTCGTCTCGCGCCTGAGCTTCGGCGCGCAGGAGTATATCTCTGCCGATGCGCTCGCGGCGCAGCGGCGCAAAAGGGAAGACGCGCAGAAGCTCGCGGAGCTCAACGGCGTTAAAAAGCGCGTCATACTGTGCGTGATTTTTGCCCTGCCGATTTTATATGTGTCCATGGGACACATGGCAGGACTTCCGCTGCCGAGCTTCATGTCGCCGCATCACGCGCCGCTCACCTTTGCACTCGTGCAGCTGGCCTTGACTCTGCCCTTCGTCATCGGCGGGCGCAGCTTCTACATAAACGGCTTCGGTAGCCTTGTGAAGGGCCACCCCAACATGGACACGCTCGTTGCCGTCGGTACGTTTTCGGCACTCCTGTACGGCATCTACGCCGCGGTCAAGATTGCGCTCGGCGACATGAGCTACGCGGAAAACCTGTTTTTCAAAAGCGCGGCGGTCGTAATAACGCTCGTCATGCTCGGAAAATACCTCGAGGCGCGCAGCAAGCAGCACACCTCGGATGCAATACGCGCGCTCACGGAGCTCGCGCCCGAGACGGCGCTGGTCACGCGCCACAGTGAGACCGGCGAGGTTCCCGTATCGGAGCTGCGTGTGGGCGATATTATTAGCGTGCGCCCCGGCGAGCGCTTTCCCAGCGACGGCGTGGTCACGTCCGGAGCATCGAGCGCCGATCTTAGTATGCTCACGGGCGAGCGCCTGCCTGTTACGCTCGATATCAGCGGCGCGGTCACGGGCAGCAGCATTAACGGCGAGGGGCTGATTGTATTCACGGCAACGCGCGTCGGCGGCGATACCGCGCTTGCGCAGATAATCCGCATGGTCGAGGATGCGCAGGGCAAAAAAGCCCCTATCGCAAGGCTTGCCGACAAGGTCGCGGGCGTATTTGTACCCGTAGTCATGCTCATTGCCGTTCTGGTAGCCGTTATCTGGACGCTGTGCGGCAAGGATATCGAATTTATATTAAACGTATTCGTCTCCGTCCTCGTCGTAGCCTGCCCCTGCTCGCTCGGACTTGCAACGCCGACGGCTATCATGGTCGGCACGGGGCACGGCGCGGAGTTGGGCGTGCTGTTTAAAAGCGGCGAGGCGCTTCAGGCCATGGCCTATGCCGACACCGTTGTTTTGGATAAAACGGGCACGGTCACGGAGGGTAAGCCGAGGCTCATGAGCATTTACTCCGCGGCCCTCCCAGATAACGAGCTTTTGAGCATATGCGCCGCCGCGGAATCGGGCTCGGAGCACCCCGTTGCCAAGGCCATAGTCGAAGCGGCCGTCGAGCGCGGCATAAATATCCCCGCCGCCGAGAATACCAAGGCGATACCCGGCAGGGGAATTCGCGCTGCCGTCGCGGGACGCGAGCTGCTCATCGGCAGCGACTGGGCCTCCGAAGCGCCCTACCGCTTCCTGCGCAAGACGAAAAAGCGCATGGACGAGGCCTTTG
>JAUMVS010000219.1 GCA_030530045.1 Phoenicibacter congonensis | reverse complement strand
ACTCATCGTCCCCATTTGGCAGGGCAACTAAAACTCGTTACCTGGGAACTGTGGGATGCCAGCGAAACCCTGGGCGAGGTCTTCATCGGTTGGGATGTAGTCGGTCATTGTCCCGTTGTGGTAGTTCTCGTATGCCACCATGTCGAAGTAACCTGTGCCAGTGAGACCAAAGAGAATTGTCTTCTCCTCGCCAGTTTCTTTGCATTTCAGAGCCTCGTCGATTGCTGCGCGAATTGCGTGCGATGACTCAGGCGCTGGCAAAATGCCCTCTGTGCGGGCGAAATATTCCGCTGCCTCGAAGACCGACGTCTGCTCGACCGAAGTTGCCTCCATGAGTCCGTCGGCGTAGAGCTGCGAAAGAACGGTGCTCATGCCGTGGAAACGCAGGCCGCCAGCGTGGTTTGGCGAAGGAATAAAGCCGCTGCCCAGTGTGTACATCTTTGCGAGCGGGCAAATCATGCCGGTATCGCAGAAGTCGTAGGCGAATTTTCCGCGTGTAAATGATGGGCAAGATGCAGGCTCGACCGCGATGATTCTGTAGTCCTGCTCGCCGCGGATCTTCTGTCCCATAAATGGAGCAATCAAGCCGCCGAGGTTCGAGCCGCCGCCAGCGCAGCCGATGATGATGTCAGGGGTGACGCCGTATTTGTCGAGCGCGGCCTTTGCCTCGAGGCCGATGACTGACTGATGCAAAAGCACCTGGTTGAGCACGCTGCCGAGAACGTAGCGGTAGCCCTCGTGCGTCGTTGCAACCTCAACCGCTTCCGAAATCGCGCAACCAAGACTGCCCGTTGTGCCAGGGTGCTCGGCCAAAATCTTCTTGCCGACCTCGGTTGTCTCGGATGGCGATGGTGTGACGTCGGCGCCGTAGGTCCTCATGACTTCGCGGCGGAAAGGCTTCTGCTCGTAGGAAACTTTAACCATGAACACCTTGCAATCGAGCCCGAAGTAGGCGCATGCCATCGAAAGCGCCGTGCCCCACTGGCCCGCGCCGGTCTCGGTTGTGACGCCTTTGAGGCCCTGCTTCTTCGCGTAATATGCCTGCGCCAGCGCCGAATTCAGCTTGTGCGAACCGCTGGTGTTGTTGCCCTCGAACTTGTAGTAAATTTTCGCCGGCGTGCCGAGCGCCTTCTCGAGGTGGTACGCGCGCATCGTTGGCGAAGGGCGGTAGGTCTTGTAATACTCCTGAATTTCCTCCGGAATGTCGATGTAGGCGGTCGTGTCGTCGAGCTCCTGTTGCACGAGCTCCTCGCAGAAAATCGGCGCAAGCTCCTCAGCCTTCAGCGGCTCATGCGTGCCAGGGTTCAAAAGCGGCGCCGGTTTATTAATCATGTCGGCGCGCAGGTTATACCATTGAGTAGGAATCTCGTCCTCGCTCAAATAAATTTTGTAAGGAATTTTTTGTTCTGTCATTTGTGTTTTCTCCTTGTTGAAACTTTAGAAGGTGTTCTTATTGTAAACAGAGAAATTCCTCGTGTGAAACGCAAAAAAGCGGCTACGTAATAAGTTTTTCTTATTAAAATTAGATGCGGAAAAGGAAGGCAATCACATGAATCTCAACCAGCTAAATTACTTCATTAGTGTCGCGGAACAGAAGAATTTCACCCGCGCAGCCGAGCAAAATTACATCTCGCAGACGGCGATGAGCCAGCAGATAAAATCGCTCGAAAACACGATTGGTGTGCCGCTTTTTGTGCGTGACAAGCATCACGTTGAGCTGACGGCAGCGGGCAAAGTTTACCTGAAAGAGGCGCGGAAAATCATTCAGCAAAGCGATGATGCGATGCGACTGGCGCGCCTGGCATCAACGGGCGTGAGCGGAGAGCTGACCCTTGGATTCGTCACTGGTTATGGCAAAGGCGATTTTTCGGAATATTTAAGAATTTTTCACGAGGCCTTCCCCGACATCAAAATCAATCTCGTTCGCGAGAACTCAAGCGTGCTGCTCGACAGGCTGACGCAGGGAACTTGCGATGTGGCGTTCGTGATTTCGTCGCACGTGCACGGCAAGTTCGAACTTAACAGGAAATACCTAACGAGCTACCCAATCATGGCGGTGCTGCCTGAGGGACACGAGCTTTCAGACAACGAAAAGCTTTCGTATTCTGACCTCGAAGGCGAGAAATTCATCATGATGGACCCAGCCGACCAGCCGAAGGATCAGATGCAAGAGTCGCTACTGATTTACCAGCGTGGAGGCTATTTGCCAGACGTCGTTGCCGCCGACGGTGAAGACGAAACTGTTATGCTCATGATTGCTGCAGGCATTGGCATTGGGCTAATTCCGGAATACATCACGCGCCACTACGAAAATGACCCGACGCTGCAAATTCTGCCAATCGTCAAAGAAGATGGTTCTGCGGAAACGCTCGACTTCGAGGCCCTTTGGAGCGACAACAACAACCCCGCTCTCGACCATCTGCTGCAAATCCTGTAAAAAGGGGACGATGAGTCGACGGCGAATGAAGACTGTCGTGCATTCGTTTGGCTCCGGA
>JAUMVS010000218.1:1664-2521 GCA_030530045.1 Phoenicibacter congonensis | reverse complement strand
AGCTTGAATGCTTCTTCAGGCACGAGGTAAGCGGCACGCTGCGCACTGCCTGCGCAGTTCGGAACTGCCGGCACACAGGGCTTCGTGGGCGGTAAAATGGGGGTATGTTTCACACTAATGACCTCCTTAAATATCATGTATATTCCTGTTGGAACAGTGTCGGGTAAGAGACTCAGGATAGAGAATTTTTCCCATTGAAAATCACCACCATAGACGGAAATGGCGCGGGATCGGCGACGTTTCCCTCGTCGTCTGTGAACCGCAGACGTCCGCGCACGAAACGAATCTCCGCCTTACCATAAATATAATCGTGAAAATAGGATGTGTCTGTCCGCGCAGGGATAAGTAAAACGATTGGATACCCACAGTGTGCTTCTTCGAACGCCTTTTGCACCCACTTGCCAATTTCCCGACCATACGGTGGGTTGCAGAAGACAGCGCCGCCGCGATCCCAACTTTGCGAAAGGCCATCCATTTCAGGCGTGTAGAACAGAGCGCATTTTGCTGTTTTGTCCGTTGCTGCAGAGTCAAGTACAAAATCAAACTCGCTATTCAATTTGTCAAAAAAGTCTTGCGGGGTGCACCAGCACATGTTTTTGGAGGATAGCAAGGCTTTGTTCATTTTGCAAACCTCGTCCTTTCAAGTAAGTGTGCAGAAATATCTTTACAACCTCGATTCCTCCGATGTTTTCTGCTATATTTGAGTTGATATTCAATGGGCTTTACTAATGATTGGCTCATGCTGGACTTCTCCGTATCAGCATAATATATAAGCTCTTCAAAAAATGAAAAGCTATTTACGCAACCTTTCATCCCCGCTACAATGCGCTTTGCGCGCTGTTGGAAAAGTAATCTGA
>JAUMVS010000218.1:0-1654 GCA_030530045.1 Phoenicibacter congonensis | reverse complement strand
AAGTCCCTCCACTTTCCCTGCCAGCTCGCTGACGCGCTTCTTAATTGTGTTATAGCAGCGGTTCACCTTTTTTGCGATAGCGCTTATGCTCCAGCCGAGGGTATGAAACCGCATGATCATGCGATTTTCCTTCCTCCGCTTAGCTGCAATCTTTTCATCCCGCGCCTGATTTTTGCCCCGCTTTGCCGCCCCGGCAGGCATGGCAAAAATACCAATGGCGGCCTGCTCATCGGCGGTAAGATTCAGCTTCTCTACAATGTAAGCATTTTTCATTTTGTAGTATTTTTTTACTGCGGTTGACAGTAGTGACCGAACCTCTCGCTCGGATAAGGGAGATTTCAATTGTGCGTTGGCTTTCAGTGTCAATCGAAGAGCATCTTCATTGGAATATCCCGCCATTTGGCAGGCCGAAAACAGAATGAGCAAAAAATAGTCTCGATATCCCTCCCAGTTCTCCCGCAATCCTATCAGCTTGAGCAAGGCATCTACACGCAGTTTTCCCGCAGCCTGCACAGCGGAAAAGGTGAAGCGGCGGCAAGTTTTTGAACTCACCAAGCCCTTGCCTGAACGATATTCCACAGTATCATACTGTTCAGTAAGTAGAGTTCTCCGATTGTGAAGAATTTCATAGGTGCAGTAAGTATTTGAGTGTGTGTTGAATGTTCCAGGAATACGGGTCAATCCAGCTATACTGGCGCAATAGCCAGTATCAACGGAGTAACATTTGGTAAACTTGAGCCCGACAAGCAAGTCTTGGATTGCCTCGCCATAATAAACTGAAACGGCTCGGTGCATGAATGTCAATTTTGCTGCGCACTGCTCAATAAGCCATACGAGATGAAACCCTCTTCCGCTGTAAACGATTAAATTTGGGATAGGAATGCTCGCCAGTTCCGGCAACGCGTGAATCAATAACGAACGCATACGCTCCGCTTCCACGAAACTCGGAATTTCTCCATGCGCATCAACGTCCACCCAAATCGCGTTCAGTGCAAATAATTCGCCACTGTTCCATGTCTGTGCAGCTTTGAATTGTGCCTTTGTCAAGTAGTAGTCAGCATCAGTTGATACATGCATCTGCGCCAACCACTCTCCCGCCTGCTCCGCAGGAACGCTCGCTACGGTCTCCATTGTGGTTGTTCCCTTGGGGCGTCGCACAATTGTCACCATCCCTTTATATTCGGAATGGTCTGCTGCATAAATGAGGTTGGCGAAAGTTTTCACATCTGCCTTGGGAAAATTGTGATTCACTTGCTTAAGTGGATATTTTGTGGGATGCTGGGCGCGGAAGGCTTCTTTTTCCGCCTTTGACCATAAAGGAATGCACATGGTTTTTCTCCTTTGCACTTGCAATACAAAGGCAGCCATGCACCCTTAAAAGAGCAAAAATTTGTCGCGGAATTTGTCGTCAAATGCCTCACTTTGTCCGCAAATTTGTCGTTGCAGAAAAGAGAACAATGACCTCAGATGGAGACAAATGAGCATAAAGAAAAACGCCAGAAACCGTTGTGGTTTCTGGCGTTTTGCAGGTAAGCGGTATAAACTCAGCGCTTGGAGAACTGAGGTGCGCGGCGGGCGGCCTTCAGACCGTACTTCTTGCGCTCCTTCATACGAGGATCGCGGGTCAGGAAACCGGCCTTCTTCAGGATGGCGC
>JAUMVS010000217.1 GCA_030530045.1 Phoenicibacter congonensis | reverse complement strand
TAACCGTCTGGAGCAGGAACGGACGATTTTCAGTAATGACCAGAGAAATCTTATCGTGAATTTTGCTTATAAACTGGATGACAGGGAAGCAACGAAAAAACTGGCAGAGAATCTTGCGGAATCTATTCTGGATGGAAACAGAGAAGCGGTACTAAAACTGATTGGAGAAGCGGAGAAACAGATTGACAGTCTGCCGGATTCGATGATCGGGTTATCTGAACTGCATGAGGCTGGATTTTATTCGGAAAGTATGCTGCCGCTTACAAGGGAACGGGCAGTGGAGCTGAACCATGAGGGAGTAACGGTTTATGGACTGACCGGAGCAGTGGGAGTCCAAGAGCAGTCACAGAGGGTTATGGATCTGGAACTGGATATTTTACAGCATGACGGGTTATTCGGAGTGACGAAATTTGAATGGGAAAATTACCGGAGAAGTCAGGAAACGGTTATGACACCGGAAGAAAAAGCAAAGATCAAAGAAACACTTCTTCTGGAAAGTGATGGAAACCGCTATGGTATTTATCAGATCAACAGCGGGCAGGAAGAAAGAGGGTATCAGTTTTTAAGTCTGGAAGCGGTAAAAGAAATGGGATTTAACGTAGATGGCAAAGACTATCAGATGGCTTACAGTGAAAGACTGAGAGATGCTACGACACTGGACAACCTCTTTGAGCGTTTTAATATAGAACGACCACACGATTTTACCGGGCATTCCATGTCAGTCAGTGATGTGATCATTATGAACCGGGGCGGCAGATTAACCGCATACTATGTGGATTCCTTTGGTTTTACAGAACTGCCGGACTTTGTGGCACAGAGAGTCGAGATGTTAAATGCCAATCCTGTAAAAGCGTATCCGGAAGTTTATATGGGAACTTTGGAAAAGGCTATGCAGGAGAGAAATGTAGATGCTTACCTGGATTCCAGAAAACTGAATATTGACTGCAAAAATGCAATCGAACAGGCAATCACAGAAAACTTTGATGGTATGAGTCTGAACCCGGATACTGCAACGGGTGTGATTGAAAAATATGGAGAGAAGCGTGTTGCCTTTGTTCTGGCAAATACGTTAAAACAGCTTTCCTATGATGGAAGATTTTCTGATGGCAATAAGCGGTGGGCAGATGGCATTGATATTCCGGAAAATATCAGCAGGGGAATGGATCTGAACAGGGACTATGTTGTGAGCAGCCATCCGGCAGTCTTGAATGGTTTTATTGATATGGCAAGGAATGAAATTCATATCCGGAAACTGGAAGAGGTGCTTGGTGTGAAAAATCAGTATATCACTGAAAATACAAGAGGGTATGAAGTAGACGGACATACAGGCACCTGGTATGCAGTGGATATGAAAACGTATCATGGGGAGCGATTCTTCCAGATGCGAAGTGAGGAATACGGTCAGGAAGTGGCAGATATTATTGTTTCAGAGAATGGAACACTGGTGGCAGAGGACATCTGGCATGGATTTGATGAAGGAGCCAGGGAAGCTATTTCAGAATATCTGGAAGAAAATGGTGCAACAGTATATGACCTGATGAATCTTCCAGGACAGGCAACCGTTATCTTGGCAAACGGAACAGTTATGAAAATCATGGAACAGCAGCCAATCAGTACGGATACATGGGAGCCGACACTGACCGGACAGAATCTGCGGGGGGAAGAACAGAAATTCAGTTTTTTCGAGATACATAAAGTCAGAGAAAATAATGGCATTGACCTGAAAATGCCAGAAAATCATTATATTGACCAATATTATGTGATCGAAGATCTGGCAGCAAAAGGTGGGATGAAGATTGAGCGATATAAGGATTTTGGAGCTGCCCTTGGAGCATATTACTCTCTGCCTAATCATAAAATGAAAGCTCTTGGAATTGAAAATACGGCACCGTTGCAAGGCTGTCTTGATTTTATCCAGTGCAAGAATGGAGTAGATACGCTGATTTATGATTGTCAGAAAGTAGAAGGATGGCTGAATCCGCAGATATACAATACTTTTAAAGATATAGGCAACAGTCTGGCAGGGCATGATACAGAGATAGCATACCAGATTGGAGAGCAGTACTTTACAATCCAGACAGTAGAAGATGGTTATGATTATACATTCTATGATAAGGACTATCTGGAACTGGATGGTGGTGTCTATGATGATCCGACCATTTCTATTATTGAAGCAATGGAGAATATTTTGGAAGAGAAAGGACTTTCGATAGAAGATGCAAGCGTGATGGACTATGAAGCCTTAGAACTTCAAGCAGAACACGCAGAAAAGGAGCATATCGTGCAGACACTGTTGAAACAGAACTGTCCAGAATCTATTTTTGAGGGTTATGACAGAGAAGTAGCCATGAAAACTTATGAGGGAATTACTGTACAGTTTACGGAAGCGAAAACATATCTGACGGTGCAGCCAACAGAAGAAGGATATGCCTATATTTTCTATGATTCGGATCTGTATGAAGTTGGTTGTGGAGAGCATGATTATCTGGATGATTCCATTCAGGAAGCAACCTATGAAATTCT
>JAUMVS010000216.1 GCA_030530045.1 Phoenicibacter congonensis | reverse complement strand
AACCGACAACAGCGCCGATTACAACCATAATCTTGTACTTAGGAGTTCCTTCTGGGGTGATGCGAGTAATGCCAGTCCAGAGCAGTGGAACTGAAGTGGTGTAAATTCCGCAGAATACGATGATTGCGAAGAGAACACCGAATACAGGATGAATGTGCATTGCCATCTCAAGTGATGGAATTGGTTGTGTGCAAGACCAGCTTGCTGTGCAAATCAGAGCAACGGAGCAAAGGATAGCTGCAGCTGCGATTGCGATGATTGAGCAAACAACGCCAGCGTTTACTTCCTTTAGTTTGTTTTTAGCACCAAGCTCAGACATGAATGCAGCGAACCACATGATAACGAAGCCTGAGTAGGAAAGTGCAGCCGATATTGGGTTACTACCAACTTTTGCGACCGTTCCGTCTGCTACAAGAGCTTCCATGTCGGTGATGCCTTGAGCATAACCGCCGATGTTAGCGATTACTGTCCAGCCTGCTACGACCAAAATCAAAAGTACGATGATTGGACCTAATTTACCAAGAGCATTTACGATTCCATCGAGACCAAAAATTACTGTTGCAATTGCTGCTACGGTAATGATTACAGCGCCGACTCCGTTTGGCATATCGATTCCGAAGAATCCGAAGAGCTGCGTGAGTGTTGAGTTAGCACCGCCGCACATTACGAAGAAGCAAATGTAGCAGTAGATGGAGCAGAACCAGTCGAAACATTTTCCGAGGTATTTGCCGCAATAATGCTCGTATATTTCACCACCACGCGAGACCTTAACTCGAGAACCCACTGTAGCGAATGAAAAGTTAGTGTAGAGATAGATGATTGACAATGTGATGACTACAACAATCATCAAGTTGCCATATGAAGCTTCATACTGAAGAACTTCCTGAAATGTAGCGAAACCTGCGCCAATGTAGAAAGCGATCATGGCGCCTGTGAAGCCAATGACGGCTCCAATTTTCATTTTGTTGTTATCCATAATAAACCCCTCAAGTTTAATGAATATTGCTTTAGGTGAACTTAATCACCGAGGTAGGGGAGTTGCTTTTTTAAACTGCAGATTTAAAAAGAACTCCCTCGTACCTCACTTACCGTTTTTTACTCAAAAACTGTCTGCTCAGTGATTGGTGTTTCGAGAGCTTGAAGTCCTCTTTCAACAAGCTCGTCACGAATCTTCCTTGACTCAGCTTCGCCCTCGGTTGGGTCGCCAAGTGGGTAAGGAATACCAATAGCAGGGACAATTCTGTTAGCGCCGATTGTCTTAGAAATTGGAACAACTGTTGCAATGTGTACTACAGGAATTCCATAGGCTTCGATGCCTTTTACCATCGTTGCACCGCAACGAGTGCAGGTGCCTCAAGTGGAGACTAAAATTACAGCATCTACGCCGTCTTCTTTGAGTCTTGCGCCAATTTCGGTGCCGAATTTAGCAGCTGAGTTGGTAGCAGTACCAGTGCCTGTTGTTGAAGCAAACTCTGGGTAGAGCTTTCCAATTCTGCCTTTCTTTTCCATCTCGCGAAGTGTGTCGAGAGGAATAACCAGGTTTGGATCTTCAAGAACGAACTGACGGTCATAGCCACCATGAATGGTCATGTAGTCGTCTTTGCTCATGCGATCCATGCCTTCGATTGAGTACCAACCGAATTTAGTTGCGTTTGATGACTCAATGCGATCTGGGTTGTCCAGTGGAACAATGCCGCCAGATGTAACAACAGCGATTGTTGCGTGTGCCATGTCGGTAATGGCTGGACCTGGCTCGACTTTGTCGAATTTAGGCATTGGAAGGTCAGTCTTGAATGGCTCGCCTGCCATCTTCTTGAGCAACATCTTGATGCCGCGCTCTGAACCGCGCTCATCTGCGAAGTAATTCATACGAATTCCACGCTCAATGTAGCCCTCAATGTCTGGGCCGAGAACTTCCTCGCCAGTTGCGAGTTTCTTAATGAGTGTGACAAAGTTAGGAACAACTTGTCTCATTGTTGCTGCGCTGTCGCCAGTTGAAACAAGAATGACGTCTTGCTTGAACATGTCAGCACCAGGGTTCTCTACATACATGCCTGAGAGAACTGGCACACCGAGACGCTCCTCAACTGCCTTGCAGATTGTGCCGCAAGCAACGCCGTAACGACCAGCGTTAAATGCAGGGCCTGCAACGAAGACGTCTGGCTCATATTGTTTGACCATGTCAACGATTGTGTCAGTTGCCTCGTCGAGGTTCTCGCCGAAGAAGTTGTCGCCGCAAATTACTGTAGCGACAATCTCGTAGTCGTCGCCAAGACCTGCCTGAAGAGCAGCACCAGGGCCGATAACTTTTTCTTGTACTTCTGGCTTGAAGTCAGCTTTGTCTTCTCCGCCGATGCCAGCGAAGAACTGATTTAGGTAATGTACTACTTTGTATTTAGCCATTTAAATCACGCTCCCCTTAGTATCCTCTTGCAGCAAGCTTGTTGTAGCCATTTGCGATTGTTGAAGCGATGATAATTTGAAGTTCTGCCTCGAATGAGCCGTCTTCGTTCATGCATCCAG
>JAUMVS010000215.1 GCA_030530045.1 Phoenicibacter congonensis | reverse complement strand
CTGATTGTGAATTGGTGCGCTTTTGCCGATACGAACATCACATCGGTTTGGCTTCCGGACAATACCCAGAAGGTGGAAGGTGCGGCCTTTTATAATAAGGATCAAAGTACGATAATCAAAGTGTGCGTTCGAAAGTCGGAGTATTATAATGAGGATAATTTTGCCTCCGATAATCTCCAGACCTGCTACATGGGGAAGGATGTTCCGGATGAGGAATGGGCGAAGCTGGCATGGCAGGGGTATCATTTTACCTTCTCGGAAGAGGATGCCGCAGAAATCACCGGACTTTCCAGCAGCGGATCGATCAAGATTCGCAACGGGGACACGAATCTAATCGTTCCGGCCCAGGATGAGGATGGCAATGCCATCACCTCCGTCGGAAAGGATGCCTTCCGAGAGAAGGCGGTCACAAAGGTGACAGTTCCGGACAGCATCACTTCCATCGGGGAAGGGGCCTTCGCCACATCTTCGGATGCCGAGACTGCGAAGTGCATCAAGTCTGCAAAGCTGTCGGCTTCCCTGACGGAAATTGCACCGAAGCTTTTCGAGAATCAGCTGCTGACAGAAATCGATATTCCTTCCGGTGTGAAGACCATCGGTGAGTCCGCCTTCAGTGGAAATCCGCTGAAAACGTTAACATTACCGGAGGGTGTTACCTCCATCGGCAAGGAGTCCTTCCTGAACCATCAGCTTCAGGAGATCACCATTCCGGCCAGCGTGAAGATAATCAGCGAGTCCGCCTTTGCCCGGAACACGGTGCCTCGGAACCGCACGATACAGAAGATCACCCTGTCGGAAGGGCTGGAGAGCATCGGAGCGAAGGCCTTTAGCCAGGCTCTCACATCTACCTGCACGACGATCGACCTGCCGACGACGGTGACGTCCCTGGACAGCACTGCCTTCGACGGAAGCAAGAGCAAGGTAACCCTGTACAGCAAGGTGGCGGATCAGGCCAAGGGTACCGGCGAATACGCGGAGGTTGCCACTGACAGCTCTTCTTATGAGATTGTCTACCTGCCGAAGGTGACCTTTGATGCTGCAGGCGGAACCTGCGATACCACCCAGGTTCGCCTGGATCGAGATCGGAAACTGAGCCAGCTGCCGACGGCCACCAGAGAGGGATATTCCTTCGACGGTTGGTACACAGAAGCTCAGGGGGGAGATCCGGTAAAATCAGGAAGCGACAGTGCGGAGTACACCGAAGACACCACCCTGTACGCGCACTGGACGAAAACCTCCCAGGATGTAACACCGGCGGTGACGCTTTCTGCAGGTACCTACACCTATGACGGCAAGGTGAAGACCCCGGCAGTGACGGTGAAGGTGGATGGACAGACCATGGACCAGGATACCTACGATGTGTCCTATGACGGCGGTCGAACCAATGTGGGCACCTACAAGGTGACGGTGACAATGAAGGGGAAATATGAAGGAAGCGGCTCCGCCACCTTCAAAATCAACCCGAAGGGTACCTCGCTGACGAAACTGAAAAAAGCCAAGAAGGCTCTTACCGCGACTTGGAAGAAGCAAACCGCTCAGACCACGGGATACCAGGTTCAATATGCGACTGCCCAGAACTTCAAATCCGTGAAGACCAAGACGGTGACCTCCAATCAGAAAACCTCTCTGACGGTGAAGAGCTTGAAGAGCAAGAAAAAATATTACGTGCGCATCCGCACCTACAAGACGGTGTCCGGCACGAAATACTATTCCGCATGGTCCGGTGCAAGATCGGTGAAAACCAAGTAGGAGGAATGGCGGAATGAAAATAATCAGAAAATGGGGAACAGAGATGAAATTAAGAAATATGTTGTGGCTGCTGCTTTCGTTGCTGCTGGTCATAGCGCCGATCACCGCCTTTGCTTCGGATGATGGCGACTCCACCGGTGGCACCACCACAGAGGGAAGTGAATCCACTCAGGAAAGCGAAGCTTCGGATTGGACGCCGGAGGATTTCACCTATGGAGAGTGGAAAATCGGCGAAGCTGAAAAGATCAGTCCGGCAGACGATCCGGAGAACTACCTGACGGTCACCGTCTGGGTGGTTACCGGCTTGTCCGATTCCGGTAAAGAGAAGCTGAAGACCCGGTCGGATCTGGTGATACCGGCCAAAGACCCGGATGGCCGCAAGGTACAGGGGGTAGGAGAACAAGCCTTCTATGAGAATTCCGCCGTTCAATCCGTGACTTTCCCAGAAAACGTTACGGCGAAGGTTCGCACATCCGACTTCAACCGAGGGTATTGCTGGAAGACATCGGAAGATGACGGAGTTCCGGAGGAACGGGGAGACTTCTTTATCGGAAAGCAGGCATTTGGATGTGATTCCCTCTCGAAGGTGACGATTCCGGAAGGGACACTGTATGTGGGTCAAGCGGCCTTTGTGACCAACTCCTTCGAATCCATCACATTACCCTCATCCCTGATGTTGGTCGATGAGCGTGCTTTCTGTTCCATTTGGTATAGAGAATTGACGGAACTCAAATTTCCGGAAACCACCACATTTCCACTGAACGTTCGGTATGATGGCT
>JAUMVS010000214.1:924-2537 GCA_030530045.1 Phoenicibacter congonensis | reverse complement strand
ACGATATAAACCGTACCGTTCTCCTCATAGATGCCGGATGTGTTCGCAACGGCGTTTGTCAGCCCCTCCAGAGAGAAAAGTGCATGATTCTTCTGATAAGCGGCAATCAGGCGTTTTTTCGCGGCATCAAAAGCCTCATCATCGCGGACAGCGGGATGCAATGCGCCAGCCTCATCACGGGTCATCTTCAGCGCGTACGGATAGCATTCCTTGATACGCACCAGTTTATAATTTCCCAGATTGTCAGTATAAGAAGCGTCATACACAATGCATGAGCCGCCCCGTGCGAGTTCACGGGTAACAGTGTATTCGGTATAGCCCGTTTTCGTACTGAGTTTCAGCACGGTGCCTGGGGTCAGTGCGATTCTACCGTCCACGATTCTTCCTCCTTGTCAGTTGGTCACATTCATCATACCCCAGGCATTTGCCAGTCTGGATTTACTGGTGTTTTTCCAGCACTCCGGTAAGCAGTTCATTCCAAACATAGCGGAAAACATACAGAGGCTCTTCACGCTTTGCGGCATAGAAGAAAATCCAATCATAGGGATTACCAACGTAGAGTTCTGGATAGCCGGAATTTATCAGGTATTGATTCATGCTGGTAATGCAGCGGTCAGCATCGCCGGAGTCGGCTTCATAATCGCCTTTACTGATAGCCTTTCTGGCCCAGTAGGTATAAAAGGTCAGCAGTACCAGCCACTTCCGCACCCGCTCATAAGAAACTATCTCGCCGCGAAGGATGAGCTCAATGCCCTGCCTGTCCGGGAATGAATCCTGCGCACTGTCATGAAGCTTCTCCAGAATCGGTTTGATCGAACGATCTGTGGCAAGTCGTTTGACTTCCTTCTTATCCAATTGGAGAATGGCCAGATAGGCGTCATACGATCTGACGCCGGATGCATTCGAGCGAAGTTTACTCTTTTCACCGGTAGCGGCATCATCATGGATGGATGGCAGCGATTTTCGTTCCTGTATCAACAAACCGTCTGGGCCGGAAACCTGTTCCCACAGGCGGCGAATGGTCTCATAGGCCGTCACGTTGCTGCCAGCGAATTTGTCGATGTTGTCGTTAAGCCACTGGATGAGATCTTCTTTGGTCTCCAGATTGTTCAGTTCTGCGATGATGGAGCCGGTATAAACTATATCTCCGTCAGTTTTTTCTTTACCGGCCAGAGGGACACGGCTCTGAATATCCATCGCGTCAGCCCAAGTCAGGCCGTTGTTCAGGCAAAAGTAATATATGGCTTCCGGCACCTGATGGCAATTGAAACTGCGCTCGCGGGTAAAAATGCGCCGGAAGAATTCATCTGTTTCGCCGCCATCCAAGCCGAAGGCAAAGCAGATCTGAAAAACTGTATCCCGCTTGATAGGCTGCTGCAGAGTAAACCATTCCCGTACTTCCCTCGGCGCATCCATGTCGGCCTTCGCAAACACGGTGCGGATGAAGGCAACCTTAGCATCAATGTCAGAAGCATCCCCCTGATAACCGTGTTCCGAAATGAACTCAGTTACAGCGACAGAGAAAGGCCGAAAGAGCTGCACCACCTGGAGCAGCTCTTCAATGAAGTTGTCATCTTCCCACGAGATTGTCTCCAGTGGTTTCTGGATCACCG
>JAUMVS010000214.1:0-914 GCA_030530045.1 Phoenicibacter congonensis | reverse complement strand
ATATGGCAGCCTCATTTATTGCCGTGGAGGGAAAACCTTTGAAAAAAAGGTCTCTTCCTGTAGCAACTCCGGTACATGCTTAATCAGCAGATCCATCAGTTTTTTGGCGAGCGCACTATATTCTGCTTGTTTTTCGGGTGTGTTGACTCCGCCACCCTTATTGACGAGGTCACTAAACTCATTGTTCAACAAACGCAGTTGTGATCTAAAAGAATTATAACGATTCGTGCTGGTTGGTGAGGTAAAAAGAATATCAAAGTGATAGATTAGTTGATGGATAATATCATACTGATCGTTTCGACCACCAACCCCGATCATATCAGAGTTCATCTTCTGGTAATCAGTTTCAACAATATGATCGCCAAGAATATGGATGTAGTATATGACAGCACTCAGGCTGTCATTTATGCGGCTTTGGCTGTCATTGAAACCGAACACTTTCTTGGTTGTCTGAAGCAAGATTGTTTTTCTGGTATTCCAGTGTGCTTTATCATCAGGATAAGGACGATCCTCGTTGTTATACGGTCCCAGCCACCCACGGTGCGTATAGCGCCTATGGTATTGATTACCTGAAAAATCAATCTCGCTGATGCTGCGCGGAAGTGATGGGACACGATAGTCAGAGAGGGTTTTGAGCTCCTCAGTTCCGTTTCCGTTATACTGATCGACAGCAAGATAAGAGGCGGCCTCCAGCGCCTCAATACCCTGCAATTCTTTTTCAGAATAATTCTCCTCGCTGAAGTTCTTTCCAAAGAGTACCTGAAGCATATAACCATCATGCACATCCCTGTCGGATGCGCTGGCAGAGGAAAGAACAACTGAAAGGATGACGATTATGCTCATCAGAGCAACTATCTTCTGCTTCATTTTGTAATCCTATGGAACTGCATGTCAGGAAGGAAGCCAACCTCAAC
>JAUMVS010000213.1 GCA_030530045.1 Phoenicibacter congonensis | reverse complement strand
AGTTCAAAAAAATGCTTGCATGGATGCGTGGAAACCCGTAATATATCCACTGCTGAAAAGTGCTGGGGTGTTAGCTCAGTTGGTTAGAGCGCTGGCCTGTCACGCCAGAGGTCGCGGGTTCGAGTCCCGTACATCCCGCCATTCTATGAATACTGTCCGGCTCGCCGGGCTTTTTCTTTTTCTAGCTACTATCATGCTTCCATTGCGCGGCCATTCGTGCGGCCCCATCTTCCGTATTATTTTGCCCACTTGGCTCGCTTCGCTATAAGTGGCAACTTGGCAACAAGGCAGAGCGTATTTTCTTTCCTGAGACACACGGCGTTACAATATATCGGTTAAAAAAGAAGGATGTGAATATGCGCATATACCGATATTTGATGGAGCACAAGGCGGCGTTTTTGATCGTTGTCCTGTGCTTTGTGGTGCAGGCATGCTGTGAGCTGGCTCTTCCTAAGTATACTTCGAACATTGTTGACGTTGGCATCCAACAAAGCGGTATTGAAAACCCGTCTCCTGAAGTGCTCTCTGCTGATACGTATGGGGTTGTTACCATGCTTGCCCCGGCCGATGATGAAGCAACGATACGGGCTTCTTACGATTTTGATGTCGATGCAGGGTATTATGTGTTGAATGCTGAAGGGAAAGCGTATCGTTCGGTGCTCGACGATGCAATCTCGCTTCCCTTGGTTTGCTCTTACTACTCTCAGTCGATTCCCGATTTCGATATTGCCGCACTACGCCAAGCGTATGAAGCGGGACAGGTGACGAAAGCGGATATCGAGCAAGGTCTCGATCAGGTACTTTCCTCTGCGGGATTAGATAACGATAGTCTGCTTTCCCAGCAGGCCACCCTTGCCGCGAAAGCAGAATACGATGCCTGCGGGGTAAGTACCGCGGACATCCAAATGGATTACCTGCTTCATGTAGGTAAAATCATGATCGCGCTTGCTGCCATTGCGCTTATCGTCCACTGCATCATGAACTTCTTCTGCTGCCGCAATGCCACGAAAATTGGCCGCGACTTGCGCAGTCGCTTCTTCAAGCGCGTTGTTGATTTTTCCGATGCCGAAGTGGATACGTTTTCTGCCGCATCGCTTATCACGCGTGGCACGAACGACATTCAGCAAATTCAAATGGTTTGCATGATGGCGCAGCGCATGGTGGTATACACCGTGGTCATCAGCATTGGCGCCATTATTATGGTGGCACAAACGAACGTGTCCATGAGCTGGATTATTGGGCTTGCTATTGTTGCAATTGCCCTGGTTATTGGCATTCTTTTCGCGGTTACCATGCCTAAGTTCAAAAAGATGCAAGCGCTTATTGATAAAGTGAACGAAGTTTCGCGTGAGATCCTTACGGGTTTGCCCGTTATTCGCGCATTCGGCAGGGAAGACTTTGAGCTGGAACGTTTCCAGACGGCAAACAGCAACTTGATGGGAACGCAGCTTTTCACGAACCGCGCTATGGCGTTTTTGATGCCCACGATGATGCTTGTCATGAACTTAGTATCGGTTGCCATCGTATGGGTCGGCGGACATTATGTTGACCTGGGTACGGTGCAAACGGGCGACTTGATTGCGTTCATCACGTATTCCATGATTATCGTGATGAGCTTTTTGATGATTGGCGTTATTGCTGTTGTGTTCCCGCGCGCTAACGTCGCGGCGCAGCGCGTGGACGAGGTCATCAATACCGCTTCAAGCATTCAAGATGCTTTGGAAGTCTACGATGCGCAGTTGTTCGAAGCTGCTGGCGTGGCGCCAGGTGCGACGAGCGCGCAGGGCGCAACGAGCGTTCATGCTGGCCCCGAAGCCGTTCGGGGCAACGGTGCTGCGAAGAGTGCGGAAGAGGCCGTTACAGGCGCTGAGATTCGCTTCAACGACGTGTGTTTCCGTTACGCAGATGGTTGCGAAAACGTACTTGACCACGTATCGTTTTGCGCTCCGGCTGGCAAGACAACGGCGATTATCGGTTCGACGGGTTCGGGCAAGTCAACTATTATCCGTCTTATCGAACGCTTCTACGACGTGAACGAAGGTTCAATTGAGCTGGATGGAATCGACATTCGCCATCTTTCGCAGAAAGCACTGCGTTCCACGTTTGGGTATGTTCCGCAGAAAGCGTTTCTTTTCTCGGGTACGATTGAGTCGAATGTGGGTTACGGTGTTGACGGCTTGACGCCTGCGCGCCGCGATCAAGCACTCTCTATCGCACAAGCGGCCGATTTTGTGGCAGAGAAGCCCGAAGGGGTGCTTGAGCCTATCGCGCAGGGCGGCACGAACGTATCAGGCGGCCAGCGTCAACGTTTGGCTATTGCACGCGCTTTGGCGACAAATGCCCGTGCGTACCTTTTCGACGACAGTTTTTCTGCGCTTGACTACAAAACCGATGCGAAACTGCGCCACGATTTGCAAACGCAGCTTGCGGGCAGGACGGTCATCATCGTTGCGCAACGTATTTCTACCATCATGAACGCCGATACGATTATCGTGCTTGACGAGGGACGCGTTGTGGGACAGGGCACGCACGAGCAGCTGCTTGAGGGGTGCGAGACGTATC
>JAUMVS010000212.1 GCA_030530045.1 Phoenicibacter congonensis | reverse complement strand
TAGCATGGAAGAAGTCAGAAAGCTTTACGAGTATGACAGAAAAGACCATCCTGAAAGATACTGGCTTATTGATTCAGATAGGAATACAGATGCAAGCAAGCCCTTCGGCTTATCAGAGGAAAATCCCGTAATAGTAACCACAGTTGCGGTGGCATATGAATGCCTGAACATGCTTACAAAAGACGGTTTTCCGGTAGAATATGAACGCATCGGCTCAATGGACGGTCCTAACGGGATAATGGACAAATACAAAGTGAGAGTTCCTTTCGACAGCAATGAGTACATGATCTACATAGATCCTTACGGAAGCTACAATTCCGTAGATGCTCCGGAAGGATTTGAGCTTGATCTTTTCAGAGACTTTGATGATGAGCCAGGTTATGATGAAAAGCCGGAGGAATAAAAGCTTTACGATGTGGAATACGATTTCAGGGCGCTAGCTTATGCATTTACGGGAAAAGACGAAAAGTCTCTGTTTGAAAGAACAGCAGAAGATGTTATATACACTTCTGAAGCCGGAGGCGTTAAGCTTAAGGGAAATGATGAGATTGCTGCGCATTTCAGATATGTGAAGGATAACACAGATGACAGGCATTTCTGCCTTAAGGCGGTTATAACAGAGGCGCCTGAAGATGCAGAGTATTCGGTTGGAAAGATGTGCCTGCTGGTTGCACAGGGCGAGTATGATAATGTCATATCCATCTGCTTTGTGGATCATGACGAAGAAGGCAAAATCTACAGAATCTTCCTCACAAGCAATGAAGACTACCGGTTCCGGATGATAGAACAGTACTACAAGAATGAGCCGCTCAGAACTGATTTCTACGATAGAATGGAACCACTTTTGTCAAGGGTAGTTTTTGTAATCAAAGAAAACTTTCTCCTGCTTATGAATATATGTCGAGATTTGGTATTGATTTAAGAAAAAATTTGGCGTTTTGTTTGTTATTACTATTTCCGCATCTCCTATGCGCTGAACTATTAACGAGTCATCGGTACAGGGGTATTCTACCACATTACAAATTTCAGAAAGTCCCTCCCAACTGAGATCGCCGGGATTTTCCGCATAGCTGTCAAGAATAACTGCTTTCATTGAAGATTCCTTTCTAATATGAATTATGCCGAAGCAGGATGAATTCTTGCTTCGGCATGCTATAAATTATATTATCGTAGAAGGAAATTATTTATCACCTTTTGCAGGAATGCACCACTGGTCTTCACCTCTTGCAGTAGTAACATATTCAGGCCACTTGAGGTCTACAGGTGGTTCATAATCGCAAAGAGGAGCAACCCACTTGCTACCGCCTATTCCGCCGCCAGTTCTTTCGTTGAATTCTTCTCTTGCAGCCTTGAGGATTTCAGGCTTTGTGAGCAGATCGACAATGGTCATACCAATAATCTGCGCAGCATTAACCATGGTAGGGTCAATCATTTCAGGGATTCCGCCAGTTGCTGATGATACCCATGACGGATATACATAGCCAGAAGGAACTTTAAGTGCAGGTCTAGCGTTATACATTCTTACTGTTGGCGTCTGCCATGTATAGTCTGCATAGTCATCTGATGTGAAGTAAACCTGATCAGCAGGGAACATAAGACGCATTTTTGCTTCTGCTTCACGAGGATCCTGAAGTTCGGAAAGTTCTTCGCAGAGAGGCTTATCCATAGGTTCTAGGCCAAGACTCTTCTGGATTTCTCTAGCATATTCCTGAGCCTTTTCGCTATACTGAGGAGCTCCTGCAATCTTGAAGTTTTCAAATGTTGCTTCAGCCATTACATGGTTAGGAAGTCCCATTCTTGATTTGCTTACCCAGATCTTTTCCCATGTACATCCGCACATCTTGGCGATTGATTCTGCGTTTCTGTCCAGAATTTCTGTAGCCTTTTCTGCAGTTTCAGGATCCTGAACTCTCATTACAATGAGTATCTGCCCTATTCTTGGACACTGGTTGTCTGATGTAGCCTGTCCCAGAGTAAGAATTGTTTCGTTGATGCAACCACCGATTGTTGTTGGAACCAAATGTTCCTTGAATTTTTTGGCAACATTATGCATTTCAATTACGGCTTCTGTTGCGCCAGGGCATCTTACTGAAGCCTGAGCAGGAGTTACAGCCCATGCAGCAGCGTCGAGTACAGAACCGCTCTTGTGTTCAGCACGCATCCATGTTTCAGGATTGTCGCATTTAAATGAGTATACAATACTGTAAGCAGCACCAACATGAGTGTCCCATATTGTAGTGTTTGCCAGTGTCAAAGTGAAAAATGGGTGGTATGAAATAGCGGCATCCATATCATCATAGTAACCCTTTGCAGCATGGATAGGCTTTGCACCACGAACCTTTTCTGCAGGTTCTCCCATCAGTTTAAGCTTACCAGGAATGTTATATTTCTGCATTGCAGCTTTTGCTGCAAGAAAACCTGACAGTGAGCCGATACCAAGAGCTGAGTGTGGGTCTGTATGACCTGCAGCATATTCGCTCATGCCGTCACGAGGTCTTTTAACAGTATCTGCTGCCTGGCAGTTTTCAGGAGTTGCGTCGTATTCGGCATAGCCACCAATTGTAGGGCCATCTCCGTTTGACCA